>CAKKQI010000232.1 GCA_919901895.1 Candidatus Brocadiaceae bacterium
CGCTACTTTAAGAAAAGGCCAGAATTTCTTCTGTTTAATGCCGGCAATTATCCAGGTAACCGCAAAAAAAACAAACCACATTCCAATCGGCGGACCCATGGTCAATACCAGGGCCGAGCCCCAATTGGCCCGGTCAATATCCTTGCTGGCAATGATTAAGACCGTTACAAAACAAAGCACATAGAGAGTGGACACAAATATCAGGATTCTTTCAATTGATGCTTTAATCTTCATAAAACCTCCTTACTGCTGATTACGCAGATTGAAACAGATTACACAGATTTAATCAGTATCCGCCCCGCCTAGGCGGGGACAAATTCGTCCTCCCCGGCCTCGCACCGCTCGGCGGGCCGGCGAATAATCAGGGGCTACTCGTTAAAGAGTTTTTTATTTTGTTTATTTCCTTAAGAATCGTTTGGTTCTCTATAACCGGCGCGCCTTTTTGGTCCGAATCAGCAATTTTATTGTCAAAAGACAAAAAGCCGATGGTTTTTATTTCCTGAAGATTTTCCTGAAGGAATTTTTCATCTTCGGTATTTCTGATTTTATTACCAATCGCCATAATGTTTTTAAGGCCGATTTGTTGGGCCAGTTTTTTTATCTGGTGCGCGGCCTGGATGCTGCGCCGGCCCGGTTCAACCACAATAATCATTACGTTCACCGCCTCGGCCGTGGCGCGGCCTAGATGTTCCACCCCGGCCTCCATATCCATTACCACATATTCATTCCGGTTTAGAATAATATGCCGGACCAGCGCCTTAACCAGCGTACTTTCCGGGCAGGCGCAACCTGACCCGCCCTGTTTAATCCCACCCATAACAATCAATTTAATCTGGCCGTGCCGGGCGGCAATTTTGTCCGGCAGGTCATCTACGGCCGGATTAAGTTTAAACAGCTGACCCATCGTGCCGGGCTGGGCGCCGGTGCGTTCTTCCACCAGTTCGTTCATCCGGCTTAAAGGGATTATTTTATCCGGTTCGGGAAAACCCAACGCGGCGGCCAAGCTGGCGACCGGGTCGGCATCAATCGCCAGAATTTTATTTCCATCTTGCGCCAGCGATTGAATCAACAGCGACGCAATTGTCGTTTTGCCCACCCCGCCTTTTCCGGTTATGGCTATCTTCATAGAAAGAGTTATTGTATTATGATCTTAAAACGATATCGGCTTGTCATTTTTATTAAGAAAGGCTACAAATACGTTTGACGTAGCTGAAGAAGAAACAGTTATTATTTTGGTGTTTTCTTTTTGTTCAGCCGTGATTTCATAGGTATTATCGGAAGATATTGCTGTAACAACGCAAGTTGCAGTATTTGCTAATAATGCGATATCCCATGGCTCATTCGGTTTGAGTTCTTTGGATAACAATTGATTAGAATTTAGCCAAATTGGATTTTTTTTACCATTAATTAGTCGTTCGCTTCCTCCTGGGTTGTAATTATATATATGAGCATCACTACCGTCTTCTTTCAGATTGAGAGCATACATTGGAACATCGGTCTGGGGAACAGATTTGAAATATTTTATATCGTTAGATCGTTGAAGAATTATCTGCTTAATCTTACGATTGTTAGACATTAATTCCTTTCCACCGATTTTTCCCATAGTGATGCTTCCTTCCGTTACCTGCAAATTAGGTTTTTTTATTTTCAGTCATGTTATAATCTATTTTTCTGCGCTGGGGGACTGTAATATTTGTTTTTAGCGGTGGAAACTAAAGATTTCCTCTACATTATTTTACTAATTCCGATGTAGCGGAGACCTTTAGGTCTCCATCTTTATCCACAAATTCAAATGTTATAAACCCCTAGTTGATACCGTTCAATTTTTTAGCCGCTTTAAGCGTATTCACCATTAACATTGCAATGGTCATCGGACCCACCCCGCCCGGGACCGGCGTAATGGCCTTGGCCTTGGCTTTCACCGACTCAAAATCCACATCACCGCAGAGTCCTTCAGGCAGACGATTAACCCCGACATCTATAACCACCGCGCCCGGTTTAACCATCTCCGCCGTGATAAATTTTGGTTTACCGATCGCGGCAATCAGGATGTCCGCCCGGCGAACCACCTCCGGTAAATTTCTGGTCCCGCTGTGGCAGATGGTAACCGTCGCATTTTCCGCCATCAGAAGCAACGCCACCGGCTTTCCGACAATATTGCTTCGCCCCACGACCACGGCCTCGGCGCCGCTCATCGGTGTTTTAGTCCGTTTTAATAATTCAATAATACCGTGCGGCGTGCAGGGTAGATACATTCCCTCGGCTTCAATCTCTTTCATATTTTTCTTGGAAAGTAATTTACCCATATTTAATAAATGAAAGCCGTCCACGTCTTTATCAGGCGAGATGGCCAGAAGTATCTTGTCTGCATTAAGATGAGGCGGTAAAGGCAGTTGACACAGAATCCCGTGTACTTTCGGGTCGTGATTAAGTTTGTTAACCAGATTAAGTAATTCCGTTTCGGTTGCTTGAATCGGTAATTTATGATGAAATGAAGCAATCCCCAATTGTTCGCAGGTTTTAGTTTTCTGCCCGATATAAACTTTAGAGGCCTCGTCTTCGCCGACCAGGATCGTCGCCAACCCGGGCGTCAGGCCCTGTGTTTTCAGCCGCGCCACTTCCTGTTGCACTTCATTTTTTATCTGTTTGGAAATATCCTTACCGCTGATTAATTCGGTCATAGCACGCCTCCTTTTACCATTGATTACACAGATTTAATCTGTGTAATCAATTCTTTAATCGGTGTAATCGGTGGTTAGATATTAAATCACTTATCAGCGCCAGCGTCAATTTTTTATTTTTTTTTAAAACCTGATTCCTTTCGTTACGTTTATATTAAGAGTCGATTCTATTTTGCAGGCACACCGAAAGATTTCGGATCGCTCCGATGCTACGATACGGAGCATCCCGTATTCCCGCCAAGGCGGGACATCGGGACGCCTGCTAAAAGCACGCCTTTTTATTTTTATTGCATAATTTCAAAAAAATGTTTATATATAGATAAAATTTTCTAAAAGAAAATTTTATCTTGGAGAATAACAATGACTTCAAAATTAGACAAATTGTGGCAACGCGGCCGGGAGTTTCTCGGCGTCAAATATCCGATCTTGTGCGGCGCGATGACCTGGGTTTCTGAATCTAATCTGGTGGCTACCGTTAGTAACGCCGGTGCTTTTGGCGTGTTGGCCGGCGGGAATACACCGCCGGAAGACTTGAGCCGGGAAATTGATTTAACTTTCCAGAAAACCCAAAAACCTTTTGCCGTAAATTTAATTACGATTGCTCCGAATTATCTGGTTCAGTTAGATTTGGTCTGTCGTAAAAAAGTACCTTTTATAATTTTTGCCGGAAGTATCCCGCGGAAAGAAGAAATTCAAACGGCGCGGGCGAGCGGGGCAAAAGTACTTTGTTTCGCCTCCACTGATTCCATTGCTGAACGAATGATTAAATACGGGGCCGATGCTTTGATTTTGGAAGGCAGCGAAGCCGGCGGGCATATCGGTCCGGTTTCTTTAATTGTTCTTCTGCAGGAAGTGCTTTTTAAATTCAGCCGCCATCTGCCGATTTTTACCGCCGGTGGAATTGCCACCGGAAAAATGATGGCGCATCTGCTCTTGATGGGCGCGGCGGGTATCCAGATGGGTACCCGTTTTGTTATGTCGCATGAAGCCCAAACTCATCCGGCTTTTAAAGAGGCTTTCCAAAGGGCTAAAGCGCGTGATGCGGAATCCACGCCGCAGTTTCATTCTTCCCTG
>CAKKQI010000233.1 GCA_919901895.1 Candidatus Brocadiaceae bacterium
AGCAGGGGATGTCTGGCGAATTACAATTGAGATAACTGAAAAACCTTCTCCAGCGCCAAATTTGGAAATACTGGGTATCTATGAAGTTCGGCTTAATGATAATGGGAATTTTATTGGCTATGAAAGGCTGAAAATGCGCAAAAGGGGGGATATCCAAAGGACATCTAATGAGAACTCTTAATTATGTCCCAATTATACATACAAGCGCCGACCTCGGCTCTTTAGCAGAGGAAGTAAGTAAAAGAGGTATCGCGGCATTAGGCAACGAGGTCTGGTATGAACATCTAAAAACAATTGAAAGTTTTTGGGAGTCCATACTGAATTATTTTGATTCTATCGATGTCTCAGGGATGAAAATATATCAAGATGGAATGGTCGCAGAAGGAGAAATTGCTCAGAAAATAGTTGAAGAAGGAGTAAAATTAGGGAGTAGGAATTACCAGTTGCTCGCAAAGCTTTTAGAACGAAGGGCGATCCTGGTTAAAACTGAAGATTTTAAACTTGTTAAGGAAGAACGCAACCGATTAGTCGCCCTGACTCAAACAAAATCAATTATTCAGAGATTAATTGCCTTAATAAAATATAAATTAGTCGAAAATATACTCTTAAACAAGAGAGATAAATTCATAGCGCAAAAAATAGATGAAACACTAAAGCATGATGAGGCAGGGACCATTTTTATTGGTGCCTATCATAATATTAAGAAGAGGCTTTCAGTCGACATTCAAATCAAAGAAATAAAGGATTCGGAGAAGGTGCGAGAATATCAAAAATTACTGCCTTTTTATAATAAGAACAAAAAACGATTTGAAGAATTAGGCCGATACCTTATTTCCAAGGTGACGGTGTAGATGAATCTATATGAAATTTAATTTCTCCATTAAAACCCAACGTTTGAAATATAAACTTTGGGTAGTCTATGCCCTTATGTTTATCCTGCCGGCAATATTTTTAGGGTACATTATCTTAATTACTCTTTTCCCTAATCTTTTGGCCAACCCGACCCCGGTCCCAATTTTAAAGTTAAGCCTAATCTTCGGTGGGTTAGGTAGCGTTATTATATCACTGGGGGGATTATTCTTAATGTCTCGAAGTATTAAACCAGTTGAAAATATTACTAAAGAAGCAGAAAATTTTATGGTGGAACTTGGTAAAGGAGCAGTTATTTTAACTACGACCCGGGATGAAGGCGAAAAGGTCTCGCAATATATGACACATCTGATTATGGAAACGCGTACCAAGATGAATGAAATAAACGGTTATGCCCAACAACTGGCTGAAACAAATACGAAATTAAATGAACTTGCCGTTAAAGACGGACTGACCGGATTATATAATCACATGTATATTAAAGAAAGACTCAACTATGAACTTTTGCGAGCAAGAGAATTTAGTCATCCCCTATCGGTCATCATGGCGGATATAGATGATTTTAAACAATATAACGATCGTTCTGGTCATTTAGCGGGTGATCAGGTTCTCGAAAAAGTAGCCCGGACAATCGTAAAAAATATTCGGCCTATTGATATCCCGGCCCGGTATGGCGGTGAAGAATTTATAGTGATTCTACCTGGTGCAGAAAGTAACAAGGGGATGCAGATTGCAGAACAGATTCGTGCTCAGATATCCCAATTAAATTTTTACCCTAAAGATATGGTTTCACCAATCTCGCTTACCATAAGTTTAGGCATTAGTATACTCTCTGAAAAGATTGTTTCCAGCGAAGAGATAATCTCTCAGGCTGATGAGGCGCTTTATCGTAGTAAACGGATGGGTAAAAACAGGGTCTGTGAATATATCAACCCCTCTGGCTAAATAATTACGAAAAAAATTAGGGAGATTTACCGGACGAAAAATTATGCATTACGACAACCAGAACACTTCATCATTGTTGTTATCAAGCAGAAAAAATATTATCGCCGCCCTGCGGTTGATTGTTTTCAGCATTATTTATCTGATTGCCATCCAGGAACTAAATACCGCCCAGATCCCCCATCTTTTCTGGTTCATCCTGGCGATTTTCTGCTTTTCGGAACTGGTTTACCTTTTTGAACACCGCACTCATTTTTTTGTCCAACGGATTCTGACCTGGATTTTTCTTTTTGACGCGGTATTAATCAGCCTGCTAATTTATCTCCTGCCCGTCAAATCAACCACCTTATTTATTTCTTATTTTGCGGTGATTGCGATTGCGGCGATGACTAAACGGGTAGCGGCGTCTTTTGTGATTGCTTTTCTCGCCAGTATATTTTACCTGATGCTTCCGTTATCGCGGGGCGAATTCATATTTACCGAATTTTTTACCCGGATCATTTTCTTTTTCGGAGTGGCGCTTTTTACCGGTTATCTGGCGGAAGCAGCGCACCATCAGTTTCAGGAAAAAATTGATCTGGCCAAACAATTACGTCAGGCGCAGAAGATGGAAGCGATGGGTCCCCTGGCCAGCGGGATTGCCCACGATTTTAATAACATTATAATGGTCATCCGCGGTTATACCGAGATGGCGTTCTCTGACATTTTACCAGACCATCCTTTGCACAAAACCCTCAGCGTTATCAAGCGAGAAGTAGAACGGGCCAACATTCTGACGCGCCAGCTTATGGCGTTCAGCCGACCCACCATCTTCCGAATGCAAAAAAGTGATTTAAATGAAATTATCGCAGATTTAACCAGATTAATTTTAATAAGTATCAGAGAAAGTATTGACCTGAAAATTATACCGGGGCGTAAACTCAAAAGCATTGATGCCGACCATGGCGCCCTGGAACAGATTTTGATAAATCTTTGCATTAATGCCCGCGATGCCATTTCAGGCGAGGGAGTAATTAGCATCGAAACCCAAAATGTATTCTTAAGCGAATCTAATCATGAGGCACCCCTCGGGAGCAAACCGGGCCATTATATACTGTTAACAATTTCCGACACCGGCGCAGGTATCAGCAAAAAAATCCAGGAACGCATTTTTGAACCTTTTTTTACCACTAAACAGGATGGCAAAGGAACCGGTCTCGGTCTGGCCATGGTGTCTAATCTGATCAAACAGCATAACGGATTTATAGAGGTCGCGAGTGAAATCGGCCGGTGGACGACTTTCAAGATTTATTTCCCAGCTGTGGAGGGCGAAGCGGAAAAAGTAACCGTTCCCCAGAATACCGGTGTCTGGAAGGGGAAGGAAACAATCCTGTTAGCCGAAGATGACTCCGCCCTGCGAGAATTGGTTAAAACGGCCCTGGCTAAAAATGGTTATACGGTTCTGACGGCTTCGGATGGAGAAGAAACCCTCAAGATTTTTAACGCTCCCCATACCCCTAAAATAGACCTGGTTGTTCTTGATGTGGTTATGCCCAAGTTAAACGGCTATACGGTGTATCATCAATTAAAAACCGGTCATCCCCAAACCAGGTTTTTATTTATGACCGGTTATGGCGCTGATGCCCTTAATAGCAAATTTATCTTTCAAGACGGGTTAACCTTTATTAAGAAACCGTTTGGCATAACTGAACTGACCGATAAAATCCGCCAAATGATAGACCGGCCGGGAAATTAAACCCAGCAACAGACATCATATTAAACCACGTATACATAAATAAAACGGTCGTCCATTTGGTAATTATTTAGCCGGATGAAATAGGGGGAAAAATTTCAACACATCCCACCCTTTTAGGTTAAATTTGCAGGCCCCATCACCCGATGGACACCGGGAAACAGGAGTGGTCACATCCAATAGCAAACAACAACCTAGATAGGCAAGCATCAAAAGGACAAGACACACCGCCGGCCACTTTTTCAAAAAGGTCCCATCCGAAAACCTTAAAAATAAATTTTCTTTGACAATTATCCGCTATTTAATATAATCCCTTTTATATT
>CAKKQI010000234.1 GCA_919901895.1 Candidatus Brocadiaceae bacterium
ACTTAAAACCTGTTTTTCTAAACCATTATTCTGATCCCGGACTTTCTTCAGGTCTTCCTTATAAACTAATCCGGCCGTCTGGGTCTGGGAAAGGATATTTTCCAATTCAACCGATTTTTTTTGTTCCCGCCCTAAGGTCAGCTGCAGATTTTCCCCTTCGGAAGAAAGACGGATAATTTCCGGCTTGGTCCGGTTCAGTTCGTCTTTTGCCTGCGTAAAATTATTGGCTAACCGGTCAACCTGTTTGGCCTGGAATTCCTTTTCCTCTAATAAAATCTTCTTTTCATTACTCACAGCCGCCAGTTCCCGTTTCGTTGACTCCCACCCGGAGGTCACACCCTGAAGTTCATTGTAATATTTATTTTTATCCACCTGCTCGACCGCCAGTTTCTTTTCGTGCTCGGCAATAATCTTAGTCTGCCATTCGTTTTTGCTCTGCCCTTCCGCATTTTTCCAGGTGAGCGTTCCGATTGACTCCTCATTCTTTTTTAATTGCTCGGCCTGGATTTTCCTGGTCTCGACCAATTCGGCATTTGAATTATTTAACCGTTTGATTTCATCCACTTGAACATTATTTTTCTCGTTAACCTGAACCGATAACCGCTGGGTTTCGGTCAACTGCTGGTTGGTTTTATTTAACTCCAATTGCAAAAGTTCCCATCTGGACTGGCTTTCTTTTAACTGATTAGCTAACGACTGTTTTTCCTCTTTTTCGCGCACCAGTAAATCAGTCTGGATTTTTACTTCATTGTTCAATTTAACATTTTCCGCCTGGACCAGCGGGAGGTCTTTGGCATAACGTTCCCGTTCGGTTTTAAGGGAAGAAACCTCTTTGGTCTGCTCGGTTATGAACGTATTAAGCCGGGCTAACTCCAGATGAGACCGTTCGATCTCTTTTAAAGCATCGCTTTTAGCGGTCTTTTCTTTTTCTAAATCAACTCCCAGCGTTTTGCCTTTCTGTTCGGACTCCTGTAACCGCTGCAGGGTAGTTTCTTTGTCCTTCTTTTCCTGACCAGCCAGCGTTTTCTGGGACTGGAGTTCCTGCGTTACCTGATCTAATTCCGCCTTAGTTTGTTCGCTTTTCTTAATAGATTGAGCCAGATCATTCTGAAACACTGCGTTAAGTTGTTCCCGGGCCTTCAGATCCTTGGTCAAAATAGAAATCTTCTGGTCCTGTTCGGTCCTGGTCCGGTTTAACTCGGCTAATTTTTCCTCAGCCGTATAATAGTTCTTGTAATATTTATCATGTTCGTCCTGCGCCTTCTTTAAAAGCACTTCCAGACGCTGAGTTTCTTTTTGCTTCTGGGTATTCTGCTGGGTGGTTTCGATCAATTGCTGATTCAGTTTGTCACGTTCCTGCTCTAATTGTTTGACCCGGGCGTGATTGGATTCCTGCAATTTTTCCAGTTCGCCGGTCAAAGACTGCGCTTTTTTCTCCAGAGACACCCGTAAACCGGTCATCTCCGTAACCTGATTCTTGAGATTATTATTATTCAACTCAGCCTGGGCCAGCGTGAGTTTGGTATTGTTTTTATCCTGGGTTTCGGTATTTAAACGGGCGGTTAAATCATCGGTCTGCTTGGTTGACTGGGCGTTTTTCAGACGAAGTTCGGTTATCTCTTTAGCTGAACGTTCGGCCGTTTCTTTCTCCCGCTCGTAACCCTTCTTCAAGGCGTCAGATTCGGACTGGTTCTTGCTCTTGTCTCGTTGCAGGTCGGTATTTTCCCTGGTCAGGCGCTGGTTTTCACCCTGGGCATCCGCGGCCGATTTCTGGGCGCGCTGGAGAAAATCCTTAAGGTTATTAATCTCACGGTTAGACTTCTCGTCCTCCCGCTTGATATAGTCCGTGAATTCCTTCTGAACCTCCATTCTGATTTCTTCCGTCTTCTTCTGCAGGGATAGTTCCATCTGGGCATTGGACTGCTTCAACCGGGTATTTTCCAGGCGAACGTTATCCAGTTCTTTAAGCAGAGTTTCTTTGTTTTCAATGGTCTTCTTGGCCTGCTCAATCGCCTGCTGGCTTTCATGAATCAGACGGTCACGTTCGTTCACTAAACCGGCCAGTTGAGACGCCAGATCGCTGTTCTGATTCTGTAAAGATTGAAGAACCAGGGCGTTTTCCTTGTTTTGACCGGCGTTCGTTCCCTCTAAAACAACCTGCTCGCTTTTCGCCTTCTCGCCGCCGGCGTAAAAGACAAAACATAGAATGTTTACCCCGATGAGGTAAACGACAAACGTCATCATCAGAATTTTACGTAACATGTTTATGCTCCTTTATCCACGAATCCACACGAATCATACACTAATTAGCACAAATTTCACCCCGACGATCAGCGGGGCAGATTCGTGATTATTCGTGTGTACTTTGTGGTTATTATTATCTAATCGGTCTCAACTCTTTCGGCATCTTTTCCATCATATCCCGCTGGCGGGTTTTGATGGTATCATCTGCTTCACCGGTCATCAAATAAGGCGTTACAAATATAATCGTCTCGCGTTTTACCTCAATATCGGTTTTAGAACGAAATAAAGCGCCGATAATCGGAATACTTGATAAAATAGGGATCCCCTGGCTTCCTTTGATTTCCTCATCCCGGATTAAACCGGCCAGGACAATCGTTACGCCGTCTTTAACCACGACTTCGGTTAACACGTTGGTCGTCTGTAAAATCGGTATCTGGTTACCCTGGGCCGTGGAAATTCTTTCCCTGATTTCGCTGATTTCCGGCTTAATACTCATCTTGATAAAACCATCGCTGTTAATGGTCGGAGTCACCGCCAGGGTAATGCCGACATCAATAAACTGGACCGTTTCGCTGCTGGTGGTGGATGCCTGGGTGGAAGTCACGGTCGTGGTTACATAGGCCTCCTTGGAACCGACCATAAAAGTGGCTTGCTGGCCGTTAACGGTATATAACCGGGGGCTGGAAATAATGCGGGTATTGCCGTATTCAGTTAACATCTGAATAACACCGTCAAAATTACCACCTAAAACCGTCCGGCCGATCGTCGCCTCTAACCCGGTCCGCCGGGTAACTTTATTGCCGCTTTTATCGTTCGTAACCGTCGTCTGGGCCGGATTAAGCGGCACCGTGTTAATCAGTTCCACTCCATTAAGCCGGGACTGAGTGGAAAACACCTTATCCCACTCAACCCCCATATAATATTCATCGTTTAAAGTAATTTGAATCATCCGCGCTTCAATTAAAACCTGACGATAACGTTCATCAAAGGTTCTAATTATATCGGCTAACCGGGCTAAATTTTTAGGCGTGTCCTTAATAATTATTTTTCTGGTCCTGGTATCAATAATGATATCGCTGATAACCGGCGTCATCTGCGCTTTTATAGTATTTTGTAATACACCCAAATCGGCATTTTTAATATCAAACGTCTGCTCCTCCACCGGCACGTCTATCTTGGTAATCAGGTCTTCAATCTCTTTGATCTTTTCCGGTGTTTCAATCAAAACAATGGTCCTGGTCGCCGCATCGGAAATAACTTTACTGCCTTGGGAACGGATCCCATCAATCAGGGCCAGCAAATTATTTTTTATTTTAGTGTCATCGGCCGGATAATG
Organism: Candidatus Brocadiaceae bacterium; assembly: GCA_919901895.1. GTDB lineage: Bacteria > Planctomycetota > MHYJ01 > JACQXL01 > CAKKQI01 > CAKKQI01. The sequence goes on from CAKKQI010000234.1 coordinate 3,581, forward strand.
TTTTAATTGGATCGTTGTAATCACCCGGCGGTTATTATATGGCTCGCCGTATAAAGCAAAATATTCTTGTTCGGTCATGACATTAATAATATTACCTTTAAATTCCTTGGCTAAGCCGTTGGTAATCAGGGCGATTTCCAGGGCGTCATTAATAGTCACTTTATCTAATGAAATGGTCAGGTTCCCTTTTACCGCTGGGCTGGCAACGATGTTTAATTTGCCTTTTTTATAAAACGTAATTAATAAATCACGTACATCCACATTTCTAAGGTAAAAAGACTCCAATTCTATCGCCAAACCAGGGAATTCCGGCGGGATATTCGCCGGGAGCACACCGGCTGGTTTAAGGTCCGGAGCATCAGCCGGAGCCTCGCTGGCCTCTGTCTTGATTTTATCAGAAGGGCTGGCCGCCGGACCGGTTTC
>CAKKQI010000235.1 GCA_919901895.1 Candidatus Brocadiaceae bacterium
TTCCCAGACTTGAAAAATGCCCCACAGATTACCCAAAGACCTGGTCTTAAGACAACCATTCTTACGGGTCTTGATGGTGAAAAAATGATGATGGTTCTAAATGCAACATTACCAGGACATACGGTTCCGATCCATTCTCATCCACACGAGCAAGTCGGAATGATCTATGCCGGCAAAGCCCTATTACGTATCGGAAACGAAGAGAAGATTGTAGAAAAAGGTGATTTTTATTGTATTCCTGCAAATATTCCGCACGGTGATACTTGCCTTGGTGATGAATCTTTTGTAATGCTGGATATCTTCTACCCTGTCCGTGAGGACTTTATGCAAAAAACTAACTTGATTTGCAAAGGAGGAGATTAATAAAATGATTACCGCCGGTGTTGATATGGGGGCGAAAACAATTAAAGTGGTTATCCTCTCCGCCAAAGGCGAATCCGCCTCTGGTGGAAAAGACTGGCAAATTATCGCTAAAAGCATTATTTTAGGCGGCTTTGACCAGCGGGGTGCGGCGGAAAAGGCCTTTGCGGATGCCTTAAATCAGGCTAAAATTTCCCGGAATGACATTGATGATATTACCGCGACCGGTCTGGGTAAAAAGGAAATTTATCTGCATCCGCCCATTTCCGCTAATCGCGAAGTAACCGAAGTCAGCGCGGCCGCCCGCGGTGCCGTTTTTCTTTTCCCATCCGTTCGTACGGTAGTTGATGTCGGTGCCGAAGAAGGACGGGCGGTGAAATGTGATAGCAAAGGTAAAATAATTGATTTCGCCGTGAACGAAAAATGCGCAGCCGGTGCCGGTTCGTTCACCGAAGCAATGTCGCGTGCCCTGGAAGTAAAAATAGAAGAAATTGGAGACCTGTCGTTGTTATCAACTAAAGCGGTGCCGATGAACGCCCAGTGCGCAGTTTTTGCTGAATCAGAAGTGGTTTCATTAGTCCATGCCAAGACTCCTAAAGCGGACATTGCCCGGGCGGTGCATGACGCGATTGCCAGCCGCATCAGTTCGATGGTCAAACGAATCGGTCTGGAAAAAGATGTGGCTCTGATTGGCGGTCTGGCCAGGAACAAAGGATTTGTAAATTCTTTAACTCAAAGCCTGGGCGTCGATAAATTGCTGATGCCGGATGAGCCCGAGTTTGCCGGTGCAATCGGCGCGGCGCTTATTTCAGCAGATAATAAGTAACAGATAGTAGAGGTTGGAAGTTAGATCGCCGGATGTAGTGGCGACCCCGATATTCATCGGGGCAGGCTCTTTATGGTCGTCCAATAGATATTTTACGGAGTAAAAATATGACGAAGGAATTCTGGCGCTGGAAAGAATACAACTGGAAAGATGAAAGTAAAGACTGGAAAAAAGCCAAGATTATTACGGCCGGAGTTGATGTCGGGTCGGTCAGCTCCAAAGCAGCTATTATGATTGACGGGGAATTATATGCTTTTAACCTGACCCGGACCGGTTCAGATAGTCCTAAAAGCGCCCAGAACGCGATTGATGGGGCGATGGATGGAACCGGTTTGAAGTTGGATAATATTCAATACGTCGTCGGGACCGGTTACGGACGGGTTAATATTCCTTTTGCCAAAAAAGCGATTACGGAAATTGCCTGTCATGCGCGCGGCGCTAATCATATCTGGGGCAAAACGGTCCGGACCGTGCTGGATATGGGCGGACAGGATTGCAAGGCGATTAAATGCGATGAGCGCGGCAAGGTGACGGCATTTTTAATGAATGACAAATGCGCGGCCGGGACCGGACGCGGGATGGAGGTTTTTGCCGATTTACTTTCTGTTTCTATTGAAGAAATGGGGGACCTGTCACTGACGGTGGATCAAGAACCGGAACCGGTTAGCAGCACCTGTGTGGTTTTCGCCAAATCGGAAGCGCTGGGATTATTGCGCCAGGGCTGGCCGAAAGAAAAAGTAATTGCCGCTTATTCTTCTGCAATGGCTCACCGGGTGGTAACTCTGCTGGAGAAAATCGGTGTCGAAAAAGATTTTGTAATTACCGGCGGGATTTCTAAAAATAGCGGTGTGGTTAAACGGCTAGAAAACGAATTAAAGATTAAAGCGTTGCCCGGGTCGGATAAGTTTGACCCGCAGTTAGCCGGGGCCATCGGCGGGGCGCTTTTTGCCAAGGCGCTGATAGAGAAATCTAAATATAAGTTAGAATTTGGAAATTGGAGGTTGGAAAATGCCTATAAAAACATATCGTGATTTGGAGATTTATCAGATAAGTTACAGACTCGCAATGGATATTTTTGAGATGACAAGGGCTTTCCCATCGGACGAAAAATATTCCTTAACAAGTCAGATAGTAAGGTCTTCTCGTTCCATAGCCGCTAATATTGCTGAAGGATGGAGTAAACGACGGTATGAGGACGTATTCAAACGACATCTTAATGACACATTAGGTTCAAATACAGAAACACAGGTATGGTTAGATTTCGTTAATGATTGCGGCTATATTAGCCAACAGCAGTATAGGAAACTTTATGATAAATACGAAAATCTGGGCGGAAAAATACACAAACTAATGAATAACTGGCAAACATTCTAATTTGAATTTTCTAACTTCTAACATCTAACTTCTAAAAGTATGTTAGCTCACTACGGTTATAAAGACGGTTCCGGTGATTTTTTTATTACCATTGATACGGACAAATGCAATGCCTGTGGTGACTGTGTCGTGGCCTGTCCGGTTCAAGTTCTGGAAATGGTAGAAGATGAAGGCGACCCTTTTCGGGAGATTCTCATGGCCGCGGTAACCGAAGAACATCGCAAAAAAATTAAATATTCCTGCGCGCTCTGCAAACCAACTGCCAATCGTCCTGCTTTACCTTGCGTCGCATCTTGTAAAGCCGGGGCAATTAGACATTCTTGGTAAGTATATTTTTTTCAGTCAAATATCCAGGTATTATATGCCTATAAATTTAACGATCAATCATATCTCAATCAAGACCGATTCAGTGGATTCAATTATGAAAGTTGCGTTGTCTCAAGGGATATATATTCCGCATCTCTGTTTTCATCCGGATCTGCCGCCTTCTTCAAAAAACATGGCCAGTGATTTGGTCTATCGGGGGAAAGACGGAATTCAGCATCAGGGAGCAAATAAAGAATCACTTTATCCCGCTTCGGCGGAAAGAGACCGATATAATGGATGTAAACTTTGTTTGGTCGAAGTGAGCGGTCTTCCTGAATTGCAGAAGGCCTGTGAAACTGTTGTTGAGGAAGGAATGGTTATCCGGACCGAGACCGAGCGGATAAAAGAAGCCCGGCAAAAGAATTTAAGTAAAATTTTGGCTGACCATCCACATGCCTGTCTGACCTGCGCCCAGAATGAAGGTTGCAGTCTGACACAGTGTTCCAGTAACGTACCGGTAAATGAACGCTGCTGCATTAAATTCGGTCGTTGTGAAATACAAAAAGTTTCTGAATATATCGGAATCTGGCCGGAGACACCACGTTATATTCACAGGGATATGCCTATTCTTAACTGCGAGCCGTTATTTACCCGCAACTATAACTTATGTATTGGTTGCACCCGTTGCGTTCGGGTGTGTCAGGAAGTAAGAGGTATTGATGCCTTAGGGTTTGTTTATCGGACTGATAACGGTGGGGATGTCGCGGCGGAGTTTACCTCCGACAGCCAGCGGGAGATAAACTCCCGCGCTACCGAATCATTCAACGACGCTAAAATAGTGGTTGGTAGCCGGGCGGAAACACTGGCCGGTTCCGGTTGTAAATTCTGCGGGGCCTGCGTAGAGGTTTGCCCGACCGGGACATTACTGGACAAAGTAAAAATTACCGACCGTACAAAAGATTTAGTTCCGTGTATCTCTGCCTGCCCGGCCGGTATTAATGTGCCGGGTTACGTGCGCTCTGTAAAAAATGGACATTCCTCGGAATCATTAACGATTATCCGGGAAAAAGTTCCCTTTCCAACCGTTCTGGGCAGAGTGTGTTTCCATCCCTGTGAAGATAAATGCCGTCGGAATGAATTGAATGAACCGATTGCCATCTGTGCGCTTAAGCGTTTCGCTTCAGAAAGCGAAACGCAGGTGCCAGATGCAAGGTTAAAGGTTAAAGGTTCTTCTATTCAGAATTCATCATTCATCATTCATAATTCTAAAAAGGTCGCTATCGTGGGCGCCGGACCGGCCGGTTTGACCGCGGCTTTTTATCTGGCCAGGTTGGGTTATCCGGTTACCGTTTTTGAGTCTAAACCTAAACCGGGCGGGATGATGCGTTACGGAATTCCGGCTTACCGTTTACCTGAAGAAGACCTTAAAAAAGATATAGATTTTATTGTTAAACAGGGCGTGGTCGTTAAAACAAATTTAACTCTAGGAAAAGATTTTACGATTGATTCTCTGAAAAAAGAAGGTTTTAAAGTAATTTTTGTGGCAATTGGCGCCCAGTTGCCCAAAAAAATTAATATTGAAGGAGTCAATCATAAAAATGTCTTCTGGGGAATAGATTTTTTAAGAAATATCAGGGAAGGTAAAAAAAATGATTTCATTGGGAAGAAAGTGGTGGTAATCGGGGGTGGTAATGTTGCCATCGATACGGCTCTTTCAGCCCGGCGGCTTGGGGCAGCGGAAATACAAATTACCTGTCTGGAATTAGAAGATGAAATGCCGGCTCATCAATGGGAAATTCAGCAGGCGCAGGAAGAAGGCATTAGTTTTGACTGTTGCTGGGGCCCTAAAAAAATTATTCCGGCCGGTGATAAACTTAGTCTAGAATTTTCCAGATGCCTTTGCGTATTTGACGAAACAGGTAAATTTAATCCCAAATTTGATAACAATGCTTCTAATTCGGTTGTGACCGATATGGTGATTATGGCTATCGGGCAGGTGCCGGAACGGGAATGTTTAAACGGGCTGGAGTTAAAAATTAGCGAAATATCTTTAATGACCGAGATGGACGGTATTTTTGCCGGCGGCGAAGTGGTGCATAATCCCAGTTCGGTGATTGATGCTATTGCAGACGGTCGTAAAGCAGCCGGGGGGATTGATAAATACCTGGGCGGTAAAGGCGAAATTGATGAACCGGTAATTTTAGAAAAACCGCCGGTTTTTTTCGGCCGCGCTGAAGGGTTTGCTGATTGGTCTCTTGTTAAAATGCCATGCGTTTCGGTGCAGGAAAGGGGTGCTGGGTTCAATGAAATTGAAAAAGGATATGATGAACCAATGGCGCTAACCGAAGCCAGCAGATGTTTGCAATGCGACGTACGCCTGCTTATTTCCCAGGTAGTTTTACCGCCGGAACAACATCACGAATTTAAACAGGATGAAGTGCGGAAAATACCGGAAACCGAAGGTGTTTTTAAATTACTTGATGAACAAAAAGTAGTCATCCAGATTAAAGGGGTGCTTAATCTTCAGGAAGGGTTATTAGAACAGTTGAATAAAAATAAAACAGCTTGTTATTTTGAATACGAAGAAGATAAGATGTATACTAAACGTGAAAGCGAATTACTTCAGCAGTTTTTACAGAAACACGGGCGCTTGCCGGGCGGCGGGGCGGATGAACTGGATGAGTTGTTTTAATCGCTGATTACACAGATTAGATAAGACGATTACGCAGATTATCTAGACATGAAACGTTATTTTATTATTTTTTGGTTTCTGGTTTTAGCCGCTAATCTTCCGCTTCAGGCCGAAGAGTTTGGCAATATTTTTGAAAATCAAGTTATCTCGGTATCTTTTTATGCGACGGCCGGCCGGATTAAGGGTGATACTACTTATCATATAACTTTCCCGGGCGGGGCAAGCGAACTGGAATTTCCTTTGAACAGTTCTTTAACCGGGATAAAAGTTGAATTGATTAGTAAAGTTCCGGATAAGGATAAACAACCACGGAACCGTTTCAGTGTAAGTTGGTTAACAAATAGCAGCCAGAATACCGGTGATATGAAAGATTTTGATTGGATTGATGATGATGTTGCTTTTTTTACCGAATCAGGATTGAGCGGTGGTTATAACCAGCCCGGACTGGATATTTATTCTGAATCTGACGCCGAATTAACGGCTCTGATTTTTGATCTGCAGTATGGCTATAATTTTTTCCTGAAAAGAAGATAACACCTGGTTATTTTCTTGGGTACCGGGTTCAGAAATTTAAATATGAAATTAATAATACCAACCAGGTTGGTTTTGGTCCTTACCGGCCTTATTATACCGCCTCTATTCCAGGACCGACCCTGGATTATGAGGTAGAATATAAATTTTTATACCTGGGTCTGAATCTTAGCTGGCTGGCACCGAATGACAAATTTTGTTTTAATCTGAAATCAGGTTATTCCGGCCGAGTTGATGCCTCTGACGTGGATGATCATCTTTTACGGTATAAACTTTCTAAAGGACGCGCACAGGGGAGTGCGTCATTTTTTAACCTGGATATTTTATGGAGTTTTATGCCTCGCTGGAAATTACAGGTAAGTTATGAATCCGGGAAGATTGATACG
>CAKKQI010000236.1 GCA_919901895.1 Candidatus Brocadiaceae bacterium
TAATTACCCTTTTTTTATAAATATAATTATTTTATGAAACATTTTACCATCCCGTGTGTCTATATTATGTAGGATATAGAAAACAAAAATAGAAAGGAGAATGTTATGAACGAGGAAAGGATGAAAATACTGGAAATTTTGAAGGAAGGCAAGATTACCGTTGAAGAAGCACAAGAGTTGTTAGAGGGCTTACGTGAAAAGGAGGTGGATGTAGTTGGAGGAGATGGGGCACACGTAAAAGTAAGAGGTCACCTGAAAGATAAAGGCGCTCCAAAAGGATTCTTCTATTGGTTGTTCAATAAAACCCTTTTTTCCTTTATCCCTATGGTGCTTGGTTTTGGGCTGGGTGCCGGTGTTTTGTTCTGCCTACTTTATTATTTACCGTTCCATTTGGCGGCTGATAAACTACTGATTATTTACGGCATTCTCGGAGTGCTTGCCTTATGCGCAACTCTGATAGCGATAAGCGCTATTGGAATCGGCAGATTAGCCGTTAAAAGAGGCATTAAGAGTGGTAGTAATGTAATCGGTGGTTCGGCAGATGAAAAACCCAAAACAGAATAGATAATGATTAAATAGTTGTGCAAGTGTATATTTATAGTAAAATGGCTTGAAGTGGAAAAGGAAATTATTAAAAATGCCCTTAAGGGGGACAAAGATGCTCTGGCGGCACTTATTACCAAATACCAGGATTGGATTTCCCGCTGGGCATTTAAGATAGTAAAAAATAGCGAAGATGCCGCAGATATAACACAGGAAGTATGTCTAAAGATAGTCACTTCCTTATCCACCCTACAGGATGAATCTAAATTCTTGCCCTGGGTTTACAGGATAACCTATCACATCAGCCTGAACTGGCTGCGCATCTTCAAGAAAATACCTACCTCAACCGACCCTGAAATGATTTCGGAAATGGCAACGCGTCATAATTCTCCCGAAGATAGATTGTTAGAAAAAGAAGAGGATATCACCCGTTTGGATGAAGCTTTACAACAACTTCCTTACGCATATCGGGTAATGATAACTATGTATTATTTTGATGAGCGTTCCTATGAGGAAATCAGCCGGATATTGAAGATACCGATCGGGACCGTTAAAACCCAACTTTTCCGCGCCAAGAAAATGCTGTCTGAAAAACTAACTTCCCTCATGGGAGTCTAAATAGTGATTTATTTTGTTTAGACAAAACCATCAACCCCAAATAAAAAGGACAGAGTTAGAATCTGTCCTTTTTAAAAAACTAGCGGAAACGGGGAAACTTATTTCCCGCATTTCTTTTTCGGTTTTTTCTTCGGTTTCGAACCACAGCTTCCACAACCCATTTTAATCCACCCCCTTTACAAATTTTTGTTTCAAAAATTTATTCGCCTAATGATTCTAAATCAGCCAAATCTCTCTTCCGCCCGGTCGCTTTTTTATTAGCCAGTAAATGTTAGCGTCCTATATAAAATACCGGAACATCGCCGTAATAACCTGATTCTTTATTAGCTTCGGCCTGATCCCAGGTAACACCGGTCAAAGAAGTAATCAAATCTATCCGCACCGGCGGGACACCCAGTTGAATAACCTGCTCGCTCTTTGAAAAATCGCTTTCTGTGAGTTCTAACGAACCAAAACCAAAATCAACTAAGGCTTTCAGGACGCACCGGGCATTTTCCCTGGCGGCTTTAATAAACAGGTCAATATCTCCGGTATAGCGAGGCGCGCCGTGGAAAGCTACCGCATACCCGCCCACGATGATATATTCAACCTTATGAACGTTGAATAATTTTAACAGTTCTTTGAAGTCCGGCTGTACTTCCATACCATTGCTTTCTTAAAAACTCGACCGCGGCGATTCGTTCTGCTACCGGCTGTCTTAACCAGTAATCCAGATCGGCTTTAATCGTTTTTTGATCGTTTAAATTATGTTTGTTGACAATTTGTTTTATCATAGAATTATTATAGCACTCTTTAAATAAAAGTCAAGTTAGCAAAAAATTTTAAAAAATCTTATTTTTTTCCGCACCTTTGTTGAATTTTTACGTCTAATATACCAGAAAGAATAAAATTATTAATCATAAAATAAGTTAACGGGAGGTGTGTTATGAGTATGCCAACAAAATGGGTATCCGGATTAATGGTTCTGATTTTACTGGCCGGAAGCGGCTTAAAGGCGCGGGCGAACGGACGACTCATCCTGGATGATGAAATGCGGCCTATCCCTCAGGTGCAAACTACCCCAATGGAAGTCAAAAACGCCAGTCTTATAGTCAAGATTGAAGACCAGGTCGCCACGACCACAGTGGACGAAGTTTTTCATAATCCCAATAACCGCCAGATGGAAGGAATTTTTATGCTGCCGCTACCCGGCGAAGCGGCCGTGAATAATCTTTCAATGTGGATTAACGGACAGGAAACCAAGGGCGAACTGCTTGATAAAGATAAGGCCTGGCAGGTCTATGGCGACATTGTCCGCAAAATGCAGGACCCCGCCCTGCTGGAATACGTCGGCACCAAATTGCTGAAATTAAGAATCTTCCCCATTCCGGCTAACGGCGATACGCGGATTAAATTTAATTATACCTATCAATTACCAAACGATACCGGTTTATGCGTTTACCGATATCCCTTAGCCACCAATAAATTTTCTTCAGCCCCGTTAAAACAACTGCTTATTAAAGTTGACCTGAAATCCACGGCCGCTTTAAAAACAATTTATTCGCCCAGCCATCCGAATGTTGATATCATCCGCAAAGACGACCATACCGCCGTGGTTTCGCTGGAGCAAAATAACGTTACACCGGATAAAGATTTTCTTCTTTATTACACCGTTTCTGATAAAGACGTCGGCGTTAATCTGGTTAGTTATAAAAAACCAGGGGAAGACGGTTATTTTATGATGATGGTTTCCCCTAAATATGAAATCTCTTATACGGATGTCGTGAAAAAAGACATTATTTTTGTGGTGGATACTTCGGGCAGTATGGCCGGGGAAAAGATTGAGCAGGCCCGGAACGCCTTAAAATTCTGTATTAACAGTCTGAATGAAGGCGACCGGTTTAATATTGTTACGTTTGCCACTGAAAGCCGGAGCTTTAAAGATTCGCTTCAGGAGGTCAGCGGTCCGACCCGGGCCACCGCCTTGGAATTTATTAAAGAAATTGAAGCCCGGGGCGGCACCAATATTAATGAAGCGCTGGAAAAAGCGCTGGCGATGTCCGAGAGCAACCGGCCGTTTATGATTGTTTTTATGACCGACGGATTGCCCACGGTCGGCGAGCAGAACCCGGAAATTATTTTAAAAAACGTTGCTTCTAAAAACCGGGCCGCCGTCAGAATTTTCACCTTCGGGGTTGGTTACGATGTCAATACACATCTTCTGGACAAATTAGCCGAAGTTAGTCGCGGCAGCCGGGAATACATCGCGCCGCAGGAAGATATTGAAATAAAAGTTTCCAATTTTTACAATAAAATCGCCTATCCGGTCCTGGCCGGCTTAAAACTGGCGATCAACGACATTGACACCTATCATACTTATCCCGGAGACCTGCCTGATCTTTTTAAAGGTTCGCAACTGGTAATTTTCGGGCGTTATAAAGGAGAAGGCAATAAATTAATCAGATTGAGCGTAACGGTTAACGGACAAACCCGCCAGTTGGATTATGAATCCACTTTTGCCGCCCAGAATACCACTACTGATTTTATCCCCCGGATGTGGGCCATCAGCCGGGTTGGGTTTCTGATGGATGAAATCCGGCTGCGCGCCCCGATATCATCGGGGCAGGGCGAAAATAAAGAAGTCAAGGATGAAATTATCAAACTCTCCAAAGAATTCGGGATTATGACCCCTTACACCGCCTGGCTGGTGGTAGAAGATACGCATAATGCCCCGTCGCCTTTAAGCACCCCGGGCATCAGAGGGTTTACGGATGACTTGAAAAAAGACAGTGAGTCATTCGCGCCGATGGAAAATTCCAAGATTGCCATGGACTCCACCGGCGGCGAAAAATCAATCACAATGAGCACTGAAACCAAACGACTCAAAGAAGGACAGGTTGATTATAACGGGAAGGACGAAGACCACTGGAATAAAACAATCAACCGGCAAATCAAACAGGCCGGCGACAAGACATTTTATCTTGGGGCAAACGGCGTCTGGTATGATGCCGTTTACCAGGAAACCAATAAGGATAAAATTGTCAAAGTAAAATATCTCAGCGACGAATATTTTGACTTACTGCAAAAACATCCGGCCCTGGCTAAATATTTTGCCGTCGGCGAAAAAGCGGTGGTTTGCTTCGGTGATAAAATTTTTGAGGTAGTCAACCAATAAATTTAGGATGCGCTTTATGAAAACGATGCGACAGTTATGGCTGGCCGCGGTATTGGTTATGACGGTAATCGCCAGTCCTTGTTTGTCCCAGGACCGGGAATCACAGGAGAAAAACGGCGAAACGGCAAAAGAACGGACCGAAGAAGGGGTGGGGCTGACCATTTATAGCCAGAGCCGCGAGACGGCGGCGCCGGGTTATTATGATAATTACGGACGCTGGGTCCAGCCGACGCCCGACTATGCCGTGGTAAAAGAATGGCGCAAGATTAAACTGGATAACGGCATTAATTAGGATTGGGGTCACCTATTATCGTTGTTTATGGTATATTGTTCCGGAACTGCTTCTGGTAGTAGGAATTTATCCAATCCTCTATTTATATTTTTTGGTATCTATTAACTCGTCATTTTTGTAGGTTTGCTCCTCGAATAACTCTCCGTTATCGTAATATTCCTTGGTTATGCCTTCCCGTTTGTCGTCCTTGTAGTTCTCCTCTCTCTCTAACTTCCCGCTCTTGTAATATTCCTTACGTATGCCTTCCTGTTTGCCGTCCTTGTAGTTCTCCTCACCGTGTAACTCTCCGCTCTCGTAATACCGCTTGCCTATGCCTTCCCGTTTGCCGTCCT
>CAKKQI010000237.1 GCA_919901895.1 Candidatus Brocadiaceae bacterium
CGCCAACGGTGCCGGATAATCTTCCTGCCCCGCCTCTGGCGGGACAAGAAAACGGAGCAACCCCGCTCGGCGGGACAAGCCCTGCCTCCCCGGCCTCGCCAAGCGAAGCGGGGCGGGCTGACGAGATAAACTGGGAGGAATTATCCCGGCAGATTGAAGAAATTAAAACCAAAGTCGGCTCAATGACCGATATCAATCTGGCTTCCATTGACCAGTTAAAAGAATTAGAAGAACGGTTTAACTTCCTTTCGGTCCAAGAAACCGACTTGAATAAATCCAAAGAATCATTACAGGAACTGATTAGAAAACTCAACCGGGCCAGCCGGGAGATGTTCCAGGCTACTTTTGAAAAAGTGCAGGGGCATTTTAATGTGCTGTTCCGCAAACTCTTCGGCGGCGGCAAAGCCCAACTGGTGCTGGAGAACCAAACCGAAAACGATATTCTGGAAGCCGGCGTTGAGATTATCGCCAAACCACCGGGAAAAGAACCGTCATCCATCAGTTTACTTTCCGGCGGCGAGAAAACCCTGACAGCCATTGCTTTAATTATGAGTATTTTCCAGTTGAATCCCAGCCCGTTCTGTATTCTGGATGAAGCCGATGCGACGCTGGATGAAACCAATGTGGACCGTTTTGTCGCGCTGATAAAACAGTTCAGCCAGACTTCACAATTTATCATCATTACCCATAACAAAAAAACAATGCTGGTCGCGGATATTCTTTACGGAATAACGATGCAGACGGCCGGCGTATCCAAAAAAATCTCCGTTCGTCTGGGGCGGACGACTGACGAGCCGGTCCTGGCCGCCAATTAGAGACTGTTTCATAACCTCATTACAAGTAATATCAACGAGGACCTACGGCCTCGTTGTCTACCGCACAATTTATGGTAGCCAACGACCTTTACGTAGCGACAGCGGAGTCCCGCCCCAAGCGGGACGGTCGTTGACATTAGGTTATGAAATACGCTCTTAGTCTCTCGATGTGACATTGGGGCTGATAATAGGAACGCCCCGATAAGCCGCATTATTCATACGACGATTCCCGCCAAAGGCGCCCGCCCGCCTCAGGAGGGGATATGCCTCTGGTATGAAAAATGATGACACTCTATCAACGCAATAAATTGCGTTATCTACCAAAAACCTTGGTAGACAACGACCCCGCCTCGGCGGGGTCGTTGATCTGAATTTATGAATAATACGGGGCAAACTAACAATTTGATAATCCGTTAATTTATGTTTACCAAATATTTTTTACGCTCACTTGTCCTAATAGGGGCCTCATTCGTATTCTGCTTAATTGCCTTAACCACCAGTTTTTCATTAGCCGACGAAGATTATCACAACCTTATCCCGCCACGGCGGGGCGAGATGCTTTCACTTTCTCTTTATGACGATGAGGAAACTCCGCCTCATCGTCTTTCTTTTGAACAATTTTCCTGTAATTTTCTACTGGGCACGTTTAAATTGAAACAAAGTGAGTCCAAAATAATTGATTTGAATAATAATTTTAAAGGGACTAAAGAGGATTTTGATGATGAAATCTGGGTCGGAGGCATAAAATTAGATAATGTTTTTGTGTGGCCTGATTCGGCCAAGAAAACCGCGCACTGGTTTACCACCGGCTTCAATATTTATGCCTTCAAAACCGATTACTCTATTCCGCTCACCAATGGCGTCATCAGCCAGACTCATCAGATTGACTCGTCCAACCTGATTATTATGCTCGTCTTAAAAATCGCGCCTCCGCAAAACAAGGTCCGGCCTTATTTAAGTATCGGTTTAGGACCGGCCTGGACCGTGATAAAAGACGAAAGAACCTCTCAATCTGGTGTTAACCAACCCGTTTTAGAACACAGCCGTGATTTGAATGCGACGGTGGCTTTTGAAATGGCTTTGGGAATTGAAACCTACCTCGGAAAACATTTTTATCTGTCGTTGGAAGCAAAATATTTAAAACTGGCGAATCAATACGACCTTTTTTACGACAAATCAACTAAAACTTTCACCACGGAGATAGACACTAAATATCAAGGGGTGGTTTCCTCGTTTGGGTTAGGTATCCGGTTTTGAAAAATCATCGTTTGTGGTTAATCCCGTTACATCATCTCGAGGAAAGTTTATGAAAGAGGCGGGTTAACTGGGTGTCAGGCTTTAGCCTGGTTTGTTGAATAATTACCCCTCTCCTGTCATTCCTGCGGAAGCAGGAATCCAGACCCCTTGTAGTTACTGGATTCCCGCCTGCCAGACTGTGTCATAACCTCTTCTGTCATTCTGAACGGAGCCCTTCGGCAGTTGTCATGCTGAGCGAAACGAAGCATCTCGCCTGCCTCAGGGTAAACTCCGCGGAGTGAAGAATCTCGTTTTAATTAAGATCCAAGCAAGATTCTTCGCCCTTACGGGCTCAGAATGACAATTATGACACAGTCTGTGCGCGGGAATGACACAAATGGCGAATTAGCGAGTTATTCAATAAAGCAGCTTTAGCCTGAATCCTGAATATGGGTCATTCTATTGTGTCCACCGATTACATAGATATACCGTTTACCATCAGAATTCTATTTTTTATCTCCATCTATTATAGCAAATAATTCATCGGCCAGTTTTTTATCCAAATCCTTAAGAATCTTGTATTCTTCTAAGGCGCCACCACGATCGCCTGCTTTATAATAGGCAGCCCCCAGATTACAATGCGCCTTGGCATAATCAGGTTTGATAAGGATGGCCTGTTTGTAGGATTCTATTTCCTTCTGGTAATCCCCTAACACTCCGTAGGCATCCCCCAGATTATGATGTGCCTTGGCATAATCAGGTTTGATACGGATGGCTTGTTTGTAGGATTCTATGGCCTTCTGGTAATCCCCTGTCTTTCCGTAGGTAACCCCAAGATTAAAATGGGCCTTGGCGTAATCAGGATTAATACGGATGGCCTCTTTGCAGGATTTTATTGCATTCTGGTAATCCCCTAAATTTCCGTAGGTAACCCCAAGATTACAATGTGCCACGGCATTATCAGGCTCGATACGGATGGCCTGTTTACAGAATTCTATTGCCTTCAGATAATCCCCTAACTCTCCGTAGGCAATCCCAAGATTATAATGTGCCTCGGCATAATCAGGTTTGATAAGGATGGCCTGTTTGTAGGATTCTATGGCCCTCTGGTAATCCCCTGAATTTCCGTAGACAATCCCCAGATTATAATGTGCCTTGGCGTAATCAGGATTGATAAGGATGGCTTGTTTGTAGGATTCTATGGCCTTTTTATATTTCCCTGCTCCAGAAAATAATATCCTTGCCAAAACCAGTATTCAGCCGTTTTCGTATAGTCATCTGCAATGGTTTTTTCCAAAGGTATAATTTCTTTATTATTTATCTTGGTTTTGATAAGATTTACAGGCATAGCAAAGTTGAGGCTCTGTATTCCTGTTCCTTCTAAGATAAAGGTAGCCACACCGATTACTTCACCTTTTTCATTAAAGACCGGCCCGCCACTGCTTCCGGATGAAATAGGAGCGCTTATCTGAATAACCTTCTGATCCTGGGTAACCTCTCTTAGGCCGCTAATAATGCCGTCGGTGATGGTGTTCTCTAACCCGGCTGGACTACCGATAACATAGATCTTTTCACCCGGCTTAATCTGGTCCAAATTACCTAATGTTAGCACAGGCAGGTCGTTACCTTCGGTCTTTAATATCACCAGATCATTTGCCTCATCACTATAAAGTATCCCTTCTACTTTAAGGTATTTATCTTTAGCCATCTTTACCTTGATGGATACGGCGTTACTGACCACATGTAAATTGGTAACAATTGCGCCATCACTCCGCACGATAAAACCACTACCCTGTCCAATCGGTTCATCATCTTTATCATAAATAATAATAACCACGACCGCTTGGTTATTCTTCTCGTAGATTTTATCTGCCTGAGCGATAATAAGACCGGGTAGCGTCATAATCCACAGACAGACTATTCCCAATAGCGCCGGCCCGACAGTCAAACGGGTTTGTTTTAATGTCTTATTTAACATATCTCGGAAACCTCCATTGGTGATAAATATCTTAGCGCGATTTATCCCGCGCGACCTTACGTGATAAACGGTCTTAGGATACGGAATTTTCTCTCGCCACAGCAAGACATCATAACTGAATATTATCAGACGAGATAGATTTGTCAAGCGATTTTTTTTGAAGCTAAGTTTATCCTGACAAAGGAAAGACTCGATGTCAACGTGATTCGGCTGCTGCCTTCCGAACCTCAAAGAGCACGAGAAGGTGTCCACCGATTACATAGATATACCGTTTGCCATCAGAATTCTATTTACCGAATATCAGGGGTTAGTTTCCTCTTTCGGGATAGGAAATTCGTTTTTAAAAAAACTATTGATTCCTGATAACGATATAAGTCCAGGGAGGCGGCAAAGCATACCATCCGCTTCTGGTACCCAAACCGGGAAATTCCCATTTCTTATAACGTTTTTTAATCTGGTCAACACAGCGGTTACAAAAAAATAAAGCAGGGATTCCTTTATTATTCATCGCACAGGGCCATTGAGATTCATCCGGCAGCATAAATCGGGCGTGTCCGAATTCATGATACATCGTACTGCCCAGGCCGCCTCCAGGATTCCCGGGCAATATTATTTTATTACCACGAACTGTTCCTGATTTTTCCTCACCCCTGACGAGCCGCTCGGTCAAACTTTCAATTAAAACATGCCCCTTTTTATCGTTATCAATAACCAGGGCTTTTTTAATATACATCTGTCCGCAGGTGGCCGTCCAGAGATAATCCGAACACGATTCAACCGCCCTTTTGACATCCTGCAAAAAATTATCATCGGCATCGGGAATAATGGAAATGCGCAGGTAACAACCGGCCGGGGGATTTGCGTCATTATCGTTAATGACTGAACCGTCTTCTTCTTTCTTCTCGCGTTCAAGCACCCACTCGTTTTTATTATTTTTAAATCCCATTTCTTCCATGGCTTCAACATGCTTGTTTATTCGGGCGGCTGAAGACCAACTTTGAAGAGCCTCCTCAAATAATTTATTTTCTTTACACCACTTCCCCAACTGGTAATAAGATTCTGATTTTTTCGCTTCATCTGTTTCTTTCTTGCACTCCTGCTTCTTTTTCAAATAGGTTTGGTAAAGATCTTTCTCAACAACTTTATAAACTTTATCCATTTCGTATTCAATGACTTTCTGTTCGTCTTGTGTTTTAATTTTTATTTTAGCGGCTGTTTTCTCAATAATCTCGCCGTGAAAAACGTCACCTTTATAATCAACCAACGTTTCACCCCATCCCGTCATAGGTAACCATAAAATGATAAAAAAAATAACCGAACAAAACAGGGTTTTTTTCATAGGGTGCTTCCGTGAATTCAATGTTTTTTTTTCGCAAAACCAGCAGCGATAATAAGCGGACAATAAAACTTTAAATTATTATTTTGGCGTGGTCGTGTCTGATTTTTTCTCTTCGTCAAACTTATGGGCAAAGGTTTGGTATTCAGGAATTGATTCTGTTTTGACCCCCAGGTCTGCCGTAGATTTCACAATCGCCCGTTGAAGAATCACGTCTTTTTGCAGGTCGGTCAAGAATTCCTGGCGCCGTTCATCGGCGACATAACGCCTGAGATGGTCTCTTACGATTTCCCTGACTTCATTTTGCGTCAGGTGAATATTATGCTGGCTGGCTAATTCCTGATATAAATCATCAAAACCCGGGTAAGATTTGTGGTCTAAATTATCACTCTCGGCCAGTTTGTTTAAAAGTTCTTTGTTGGCCTGATAACGACTGGTAATATATTTATCCAAAACGCCCGTATCAATAATCCGATTGCCTTCCTGGTCCTGCCAGAGGGCGCGTTCCAGCGGTTCTATTTTAATATCAGGTTCTAAACCGCCGGCGGCACCATTCCCGTTATCTTTATGAATGGAACGGCCTGAAGGAAGGTAATATTTGGAAACGGTTAACCGCAGGGCGCTTTCCCGGTTGGTGGAATTAAGTTCCAGCATATTCTGAACGCTGCCTTTACCGAAAGTACGCGTCCCAATCAGTACGCCTTTTTTGTAATCCTGAAGCACACCGGCCATAATTTCGGAAGCGCTGGCTGACCCATCATTGACCAGAATATAAATGGGCAAATCAATCCGGTCGTTATCACGGGTCGCGTATTCCTCAACGATCCCCACCCGATCTCTGGTGGTCACAACAATTTGGTCTTTAGGCAGGATCTGGTCAAGCATCCGGACGACCGCGTTTAATAATCCGCCGGAATTATTGCGCAGGTCAATAATAATTGCCCGGGCCTGCTGTTTTTTCAGGTCTTTCATAACAGCAGCCATATCATCAGCCGTGGCATCTCCGAATGAAGTAATTAAGAGATAGCCGATTTGGCCGGGCAGCATTTCTCCCCGGGCCGTTTTTATTTGAATAAAAGCGCGGACCAGGGTGAATTCCCGCTCTTTGGCCCAGCCCCGGCGGTAAACTTTTATTTTAACCGGCGTTCCCGGTTCGCCTTTAAGTTTATTAATGGCGTCACTAATATCTGTTTGAAGGGTCGTCGCTCCCTCTATTTCCGTAATCTGGTCAAGGGAACGCAGTCCGGCCTGGTAACAGGGCCCGCCGTAAATGGGCCGCTCAATGGTTAAAAAATCGTTCCGCATGCTGACATAGGCGCCGATGCCGCCGTATTTCATATTAATGCTTTCCTGAGCACGTTGTTTTTCCAGTTTGTCGTGATAATCGGAAAACCGGTCCAGACTCTTAGCCATCCCTTTAGCCGCCGCGTTGATTAACTCTTTTTCATTAAATTTCTTGGGGTCAACATAACGGTCTCTGATCAGAGTCATTATTTCATCCAGCACCGCATAATCAAATTCATTCGCCGTTGATGCGCCTCCGCGATCGGTTAATACTTTACGCTGATAGGCATCCTGTAAATTTTTATATTTAAGATATAACCGCGCCTGGCGACCGGTTTCGGTCGGCTCATCGCTTAATTCCTTCAGAATATCCAGACTGGCTTCAAAATGGTCCAGTTCCGCCAGCACCAGGGCAGCTTTAAGTTTTAGATCATTATCCTTTAACTTTAAAATTTCTTTAATCTCAGCAATCGCTTCAACCGAAGCGCTTACATTATATAATAACTTGGCCAGACTTAACCGAACCGCCGGTTCCAACGTAACGTCAAGCAAATCCTGGACCTGTTTTTCAATCATTTCCGGGTCGCCGTAGCCGGTCTCGTCTTTAACTAGAGTGGCCAGCAATTCGGCCGCATCAATTTTAGTCAGGTTATCTTTTGTTTCCTGAAGAATTTTTAACAATGTTACGGTGGCGTCTGTTTTACGTTCTAAGTTATAAGCCACCCGGGCGCAGGCGATCCGGACGTGAGGCCGGGGTGATTTGAGTCCTTCCATGATTACCGGCAGGGCTTCTTTGCCCAGCGATTCCAATTGCCGGCTGAGCGCCCAGCCGGTTTCGCCTTTCGCCTCGTTTAATTGGCGCATTATTTCTTCCGCTTGAGCAGCCGGAGAAGCGGACTGGGCATAACTGAAATGAAACGGCCTTGATGAAAATATTAATAGTAAAATCAGGGCTAAAGCAGACCGGGCATAAACGTTAAATTTTCTCATTTTAATTTTCTCCATAAATATATTAAGAGACTCTAACAAAACCAGATGGCGACCTGAAGGTCGCCGCTACTTCTCTCTAAAATGTAGCGGAAACCTTCAGGTTTCCATTTCACATGTTTAATTTGTTGTCTCCTTCAGAGTAGTTTTGTTAGAGGTTTTAAGTTATTTATATTAAACACTAATTTCAGTAAGAAGTCCACTAAAATTAAAAAAGCCCCGAACACAAAATGTCTTTTCCTTATGAACTGGTTCTTCGTTGCCTGATGACTCATAACGCAGCACTTTATTCTGCCTTAGACGGCAACTTCCTCTCCTCAAATATCGCCCGGACCGGAAAATGGTCTGAACCACCACTTTTGATTACTTCCGAGACCAAGCAATAAATCTCCTTTGAATACAAAATATGGTCAAACCTTTTGCTTAAAGTAAGCAAACTCGTCTTCCATTTCCAGGTATCACTTTTGTAATCAAACTCCGCCAGGGCATTGGTGAACCCCTGGGTAACGATCCATTCGACCGCCCGGCTGGAAGTTCCTTCATTAAAATCACCAACCAGCAGTGTGGGCCTATCTTTTTTCAGCAGAGGGAATAAGGTTTTGATTTCATTCAGCCGTGTTTGTTTGGTTGAAAAATAGGCGCTGGCGCTAAAACTTCCCTGTTCGTTTAAAGCCGGATGGAGATGGACACTCAGAATTTGTAACGGTCCGATATCCGTTTGGACTTCATAAATCCACCCGGCAAACCAGCCATCCGATGGGACCACATACTGGAGTTCTTGGAATGCTTTTTTAGAAAGAAGCGCCTGCCCACCCGCCCCGCCGGCGTGGCGAAACTTCATATAAGGATACTCCTTACCCAGCCAACCACGCAAAAAAGATTCCCAACGCGGGGTTGTTTCCTGCAAACAAACCACATCCGCTTCCGCCTGACGCAAAACAGCCAGAGTTTGTTCGGCTTCAGGCATTCCCCAGTTAACATTCCAGGTCAGCACTTTAACGTACGGGCCGGTTGGTGTTTCGGGTAAACGCAGCGGCGTATGCGCGCAGGTCAGAATGACGCCTACGACCAATCCCATCAACGATAGCATCACTATTAAATAACGCAACTTTTTATTCATATGATCATATTACCTGATGTTGGATGCAAAGTCAAATTGCTAATCGAGAAATCAAGAAACAGGATTTTCCAAACTGATTCCGGGGTTGTTTTTCTTGCTTTTCTATTATCCGGCTGGTAAAATATAAATTTTTATGGTCTATCCCGGCGCTATTTTTCATATCTATTTTATATACGTAACTTATGCTGCAAAAGTTAGCACTAATTCTTAAAGCGATAAAATTTGAGCATACGGTTTTTGCCTTGCCTTTTGCCGTCATCAGCGTTTTTTTTGCGTCCGACGGCTGGCCGGAATGGCGGATTCTGGGCTGGCTTCTGGCCGCGATGATTTCCGCCCGCAGCGCCGCTATGGGATTTAACCGGCTGGTTGATTTTAAATACGACACCGCTAATCCCCGAACCCGGTTATGGCCGGTTTCTCAGGGCCAAATATCCCGATTAACAATGGGAATTTTCACCCTGAGTATGGTCTTACTATTTATCTTATCAGCGGCTCAACTTAACCCCTTGACTTTTTCCCTATCCCCGATTGCCCTGGCAATCATCATGGGTTATTCTTATTCCAAACGCTTTACCGCCCTGACCCATTTCTGGTTAGGAGCCTGTTTAGCCATGGCACCGGTCGGGGCCTGGTTGGCAATAAAAGGCCAATTTAATATTTTTCCGCTGATGCTCGGAGCCGCGGTTACCTGCTGGACGGCCGGATTTGATATCATCTACGCCACTCAGGACATGGAATTTGACCGTTCCCGGAATTTACATTCTATCCCCGCGAAATTCGGAATCACGCCGGCTTTAAAAATTTCTGCCGGATTACACCTGTTAATGCTTTTAATCTTAATCAGTTTGATTCCCCTGTTTTACCTGGGATTACCTTATTTAATCGGGTGGTGCCTGATAGCCGGATTAATAATCTACGAACATGCCCTGGTTAAACCGGATAACCTGCAAAAAGTTAATCAGGCATTTTTTAATGTTAATGCCGTAGTGAGTCTCGTGTTGATGATCACCTGTTTGATTGAAGTATTATATGGAAACAAAAACATTAATTTTACCGGATATTTTTAATAACGTTCTCGCCGGCGAACGGTTATCATTTGAAGACGGTGTCGCGTTATTCAATTCGGATGACCTGTTAACCATCGGAGAGATGGCGAATTTGGTGCGGGAACGGAAAAACGGCCGGAAGACTTATTTCGTAGTCAACCGGCATATTAATTATTCCAATATTTGCATTAACCGTTGCCGGTTTTGCGCCTTCAGCCGGGATAAAGACGCACCGGATGCTTACGAATTTAGTTTTAATGAGATAATGAAAAAAGCCGCCGAAGCCGATAAGATCGGCGCGACGGAAATTCATATCGTCGGCGGTTTGCATCCGGACCTTAAATTTGATTTTTATTTAAAAATGATTTCGGCTATTAAAGAGCGTTATCCCGGCATCCATCTGCAGGCGTTTACGGCCGTAGAGATTGCCCATCTGGCGGAAATAAGCGGACGGGCCACCGGAGATGTTCTCCGGCAATTACAAAAAGCCGGATTAGGTTCTTTGCCGGGCGGCGGAGCGGAAATCTTTGCCGACCGCGTCCGGCAGGCATTATGTTCCAGCAAATTATCACCTGATGGATGGTTAACTATTATGGAACAGGCCCACGAACTCGGGATCCGCTCCAACGCCACAATGCTTTACGGCCAGATTGAAACATATGAAGAACGGGTGGAACATTTAATCAAACTCAGGAACTTACAGGATCAGACCGGTGGGTTTATGGCTTTTATCCCGTTGCCGTTTCATCCGGCCAATACACCGTTAACTTGTCCCGCCCGGGAAGGGGAAAAAGCGGAGCAATTTACCCGGACCTCTGCCATTGATGATTTAAAAACTATTGCCATCAGCCGCCTGATGCTGGATAATTTTGACCATATTAAAGCGTTCTGGATTATGCTCGGAGTCAAATTAGCCCAGGTGTCTTTAAGTTTCGGAGCGGATGACCTGGACGGCACGGTCGTTGAAGAAAAAATTACCCATTCGGCCGGAGCGACTACCCCGGAATCGCTCACGCGTGAACGATTGGTTAATTTAATCAAAGAAACCGGACGGGAAGCAGTGGAGCGGAATACATTATATGAAGTAATCGGTAACCGGTAATCAGTAATCGGTGAAGAAAAGAGAAAAAAAGATGAAACATGCGGAAAGTTTTAGAGATTTAGAGGTTTATAAATTAGCACGTCAATTATCGCGTGAGATTTATGACGTATCCAAAAAATTTCCCAAAGAAGAAATGTATTCTTTGACCGACCAGATAAGACGTGCATCGCGTTCGGTCGGAGCCCAAATTGCCGAAGCCTGGGCGAAACGACGGTATGAAAAACATTTTATAAGTAAATTGACCGATGCCGATGGTGAACAACAGGAAACACAGCACTGGATTGAAAGTGCTCTTGATTGTGGTTATATCTCAGATGAACAGGGAAAAGATTGGTCGTTACGCTATTCTTCGGTAGGCAAAATGTTAAATTCTATGATTAATAAATCAGAATTTTTTTGTTCTTCCACCGATAACTGATTACTGATAACCGATTACTAAAGGAGCGTAGATATGCCTAAGAAAGTTTTGATTATGGGCGCGGCCGGCAAGGATTTTCACGTTTTTAATACCTGCTATCGCGATAATCCTGATTTTGAAGTGATGGCTTTCACCGCGGCGCAGATACCTCATATTGACAACCGGTTTTATCCCGCGGTTCTCGCG
The DNA here is from genome assembly GCA_919901895.1 of Candidatus Brocadiaceae bacterium. GTDB lineage: Bacteria > Planctomycetota > MHYJ01 > JACQXL01 > CAKKQI01 > CAKKQI01. Next base: position 11,509 of record CAKKQI010000237.1, read on the forward strand.
GGACGGCTTTATCCGGACGGCATTCAGATTAAATCCGAACGGTTTCTATCCAGTCTGATTAAAGAAAACCGGATTGACGAGGCGATTTTTGCCTACAGCGATGTTTCGTATGACTATCTGGAAACCCGCCGGCAGAAGGTTCAGGAATGCGGAGCCGAATTCAAATTACCGGACCCGCAACAAACGATGCTTAAATCAACCAAACCGGTGATTGCTATCTGCGCGGTCCGGACCGGTTCCGGTAAAAGCCAGACGACCCGCCGGATCGCCGCTATTTTAAGGGAAAAAAAGAAAAAAGTCGCGGTGGTCCGCCACCCGATGCCTTACGGCGACCTGGCTGAACAAATCATTGAACGATTTGAAACTATGGAAGATCTGGATAAATATAAATGCACTATTGAGGAAAGAGAGGAATTTGAACCGCATCTCAGAAAAGGTTTTGTTGTTTTTGCCGGCGTTGATTACGAAAAAATCCTCCGTGAGGCGGAAAAAGAAGCGGATATTATCCTCTGGGACGGCGGCAATAACGATACGCCGTTTTTTAAACCGAATTTGCATATTACCGTCGCCGACCCGTTAAGACACGGGCACGAACTGAGTTATTATCCCGGCCGGTTAAATTTTGAAATGGCCGATGTGATTATTATTAATAAAATGGATTCCGCCAAACCGAACAATGTTGATTCCATCATCCGGAACGCCCAAAAATATAACCCCCGGGCGGTAATTATCAAAGCCAATTCGCCGGTGACGGCGGATAAACCGGAATTGATTAAAGGCAAAAAGGTTTTAGTGATTGAAGACGGCCCAACGGTAACGCATGGCGATATGAAATTCGGAGCCGGTTATTTAGCCGCTCAAAAATATCAGGCCGGGCAGATCATTGACCCCAGACCCTTTGCCATCGGCGAAATCGCCGAGGCCTACCAGAAATACCCCCAAACCGAATTCGTCCTGCCGGCCCTGGGCTACGGAAATAAACAGATTAAAGAACTGGAAACCGTGATTGAACGGAGCGACTGCGAACTGGTCATTATCGGAACACCGGTTGACCTGGGACGGATTCTTAAGATTAATAAACCATCGGTCCGCGTTACTTATGAATTGGAAGAAATCTCGCAACCGGATTTAAAAACCATCCTGGACCGGTTTGCGTAAACTCCGTTACATCATATTGAATTCAGGAAATTACCGCAATCAATTGAGCGTATCCCAAAAGGGTAGATTCG
>CAKKQI010000238.1 GCA_919901895.1 Candidatus Brocadiaceae bacterium
TTATTTCCAGATTGATGCCAACGGCGACCTCATCAGAATTACTTATCCGGACGGCTCAAGCGAACAATTCAGTTATAATACCACCGGTTTATCCGGCTCTGGCGGGCATTTAATGACCGGCCGGGCCGACCAGACCGGCCAGCCCTACCAGTACGAGTTTGACCGTTTTGGCAAAGTCGCGGCCATCACCACTCCGCACCACGATGAAGCCGGTAACCGGGAAAGAAAAACTTATTCGCTGGAAATAACCCAGGCCATAATCAATAACCTGCCGGCGGGTCTGGGCACGGAAACCAATCCGGCCCCGGCCGTCTTAGCCGATACGCTCCAAAGCACGATCACCAATGCCCGGGGCTACCGCGCCATCATTAAAACCAATGCCCTCGGACAAACCATCCAACAGACCGATGGCTTGAACCGGACTACGGTCATACAACGCAACGCGAACGGACTGATGACCTCATTATCCACTCAGGGGCATCCGCTCATCACCAATCTTACCTATGACCCCTCGGGCAATCTGCTCATCCATGAATCTTATCTGGGAGGAGGTATCCCGTCTCTTAAAACCACCTTTACCTATGAAGCCAATTTTAATCAGATTACCTCGATTACCGACCCGAACGGCAACCGGACCGGAATTAATTACGACGCCAAAGGCAATCCGGTCGAAATAACGGACGCCCTTAACAACAAAACTACGATTACCTATCACGAACGCGGTTTACCGCTCACCATTCTTGACGCCAAAGGCAACACCACCACTTTTTCCTATCAACCGATTACCGGTAACCTATTACTGATTACCGATCCGTTGGGTAATGTCACCCGCCTGGCATATGACCCGGCTGGAAACGTGATAAACACGACCGACGCTGAAGGACGATTGACGCAGTTTAATTATAACCAAATTAACCGGCTCACGGCCGTCATAGACGCCCTGAACCAGACCACCCGCTATGACTATAATCCGCGCGGTGATTTAACTAACGTAACCGATGCCCGCGGTAACACGACAACCTTTGAATATACTGAAATCGGCCTTTTAAAGAAGACCGCCAATGCCCTGGGACAAGTAAAACAATTATTTTACGACCTGAATCGGAATCTGGTTAAAAGCAAAGATGCCAAGGGACAGGTGATCACCTTGGAATACGACCCGGCTGACCGGCTGATTAAGAAGGAGGCGGGTGGCTTGGTTACCACTTACACATATAACATCGTGGACAATCTCCAGCGGGTAATGAATAAGGAGGGCTGGCTGGATTTTAATTATGACTCATTCAACCGGTTGGTCAATGCTGATAGTTATATCGGTCAGTTCCCTTACCCCCAATGGTCTTACCGGTATCCCCAGTATGGTTATGATGCGAACGGGAACCGGGTTTCAATGACCGACCCGACCGGCACAACCTATTACGGATGGGATGCCTTGAACCGGATTGCGGCGATTACCAATCCGAAAGGACAAAGGGTGGAATTTGCGTATGATGAACTCTCCCGCCGGACTTTGCTAAAGTATCCGAATGGAGTAGAAACAAGTTATGCGTATGACGGGGCGAGTCAATTGTTAGAGATGAAGCATCTTAAGGGTTTAGATATCCTTTCAAGTTATGCGTATACCTATAACAAGATTGGCTTACGCACCTCAATGA
>CAKKQI010000239.1 GCA_919901895.1 Candidatus Brocadiaceae bacterium
TATTTTATAATTTAAAAAAACGCGGCCGGATGTCCCGGTTGTGGTGCTGATGCAACACGTCGCCGCTTCCGGCGGATATTACATCTCGGCTCCGGCTGATTATATTATGGCTCATAAAACAAGCATCACCGGCAGTATCGGTGTAATTTCCCAATTTTTGAATGTCGAAAAACTTTTCCAGAAAATCGGAGTGGAAATGACCACGATTAAATCAGAGGAGTTAAAAGACATCGGTTCACCTTACCGTCCGATGACCGAAAAAGAACAGGCGCTTTTTAAAAAGATAATTGACGAAATGTACGAACAATTTATAACCGTGGTATCTGAAGGACGAAAAGACAAACTCAGCCGGGCCGAAATAAGAAAACTGGCTAACGGAATGGTTTATACCGGCCAGCAGGCGTTGGAATTAAAATTAGTTGATGAACTGGGCTACTGGGCCGATGCGGTTAATAAAACCAAGGAACTGGCGCAATTGTCCGATGCCCGGGTCGTTGAATATATTAAAAAACCGATCGGATTTTTTGAATTATTATCAATGAACCGGTCGGCGCCCGCGCCTCAATTTAAATTTCCCGAATATCTTGACCTGTTGAAAGGCAAAGTTCCCAAGTTTATGTATCTGTGGATAACCGAATAATCCTGTTACTTCATACGGGATAAATTTCCCGCAGGAAAATTTATGTTGGAACGTCTTCACAAAATATTAGCCGGCGCCGGGTACGGCTCACGACGTCAATGTGAAAAATTCATCTCGGAAGGCCGCGTCCGGGTTGATGATAAAATTATAACGGAACGGGGCACTAAAATTGACCCCTCTAAAAATAAGATTTATTTTAATAATCAATTAATTAAACCGGGAAAAAAAGTTTATTACCTTCTTAATAAGCCCAAAGGTTACGTCTGCACTAATGATGACCCGGAAGGCCGCCGGCGGGTCATCGATCTTTTGCCTGATAAAAACCTCCGTCTTTATACCGTCGGACGAATTGATCTGGATTCTTCGGGATTGATTCTGGTCACCAATGACGGGGAACTGTGTAATCTATTAACTCACCCGCGTTATCAGGTTCCGAAAACCTATTGGGTAATGATTAAAGGCGCTTTAAGTCCGCAGGCCTTAACCCGATTACAAAAAGGAGTCTGGCTATCTGAAGGAAAAACCAACCCGGTCCGGTTACGGATTATCAAAAAAACATATCAAGATACCACGCTGGAACTTACTCTGCGTGAGGGTAAAAACCGTGAAGTGCGGCGGATTCTCGCTCAGGTCGGTTGTCCGGTTAAAGAATTAAAACGCATCAGCATCGGCCCGCTTAAACTGGGCCCGCTTAAACCGGGTCAATACCGGCCGCTGAACCAAAGAGAAATCCAGAACCTGCTAAAAATAACGCATCATAACCAGGATAACTCTTACCGACCGGCCGGCAAACCTACGGTCAGCAGGCAGATATTAAGAACTTATCCTAATAGTAGCGTCCCGCCTTTGGCGGGACAAAAATATTAGGCGCGGGACACCTCATTATTGTCAACTTAAGGATTTTTATTTAAACCTATTGGTTTACAATAAGTTATAGAAAATCACCCTTAGAGCCTATCCTAATAACACCGCCCCGATATTCATCCGGGTAGAGCGGGAGTTTATCTCCCACTTTCAGCATGTTGGGGACAAGCCCCAACGCTACCCGAAAAATTAATATTAGGATAGGCTCTTAGTATGACGTCCTGATTTTAACAGAGAAGTCAACGAGCTCCGCTGAAGCGGGACTCGTTGTCTACCCAGAAAATCAGGTAGGTAACGACCTTTACGGTCGTTGAATTTCAAAGGTCTCAACAGACCGATAACAAATATCTATGATATTAAAACTGTAACCCAGATTAAGTTGACAACAATAGCCTCACCCCCCGGGCGGGTGGTCTCCATTCATCAGACTCTGTTGTAGCGGCGAGCCTCGTGCTCGCCATTCATCAGACGAAAGCGAGGGTTTTCGTCTACCCCTGTGTTTATTTAATTATTTCGGATCATCCCGCCCAGGCGTGATTCGGCTAATTAATTACCTTCCCGAAAGGTCGGGATTTCGCTGACGGGCGAAGTGACAACGGAGTCCCGCCGCCCGATAGGGCGAGCCTCGCCTTTGGCGGGACCTAATCGGGGTAATAACTCACGATTGATGTCCCCGTCGCTCAATTTGTTTTATCACTCACCCAGTGATAAAGCAGTGGTAGTATAAATAAGGTTAATAATGTAGAAGTAATCAGCCCGCCAATCACGACCGTGGCTAAAGGACGTTGAACCTCGGCGCCGGTGCCGGTAGAAATCGCCATCGGGACAAATCCTAAACTGGCCACCATTGCGGTCATTAAAACCGGCCTGAGGCGACTAATCGCCCCCTGGATTACGGCATCAGCCAGGCATAATCCATCCCGGCAGAGTTGGTTGAAAAAGGTGAGCAGGACAATGCCGTTTAAGACGGCCACCCCTGAGACCGCAATAAAACCAATCCCGGCACTCATAGAAAAAGGCATCCCGCGGAACAGAAGCGAAAGCACCCCGCCCGTGATGGCAAAGGGAATTCCGGTAAATACCAGCAAGGCCTGTTTTAAGGAATTAAAAGTGATAAATAACAACAGGAATATAATAAAAAAGGTAACCGGCACGACCATCATCAGGCGATTGCGTCCACTTTCTAAATGTTCCCACATCCCGCCCCAATTCATTAGATATCCCGGTGGTAAATTAACCTCGCTTGCCACTTTCTTTTTTGCCTCAGCCACAAATGAGCCGATGTCCCGGCCGCGGACATTACACTCCACAGTAATCCGGCGTTGGCCGTTTTCTCTACTTATTTCGGCCGGTCCTTCTTCACTGATGATATCAGCCAGTTGACTCAAAGGGATTTTTTGTCCATCCGGAGCGTTAACCCAGAGATTGGTAATCGCCCGGACATTATTTCTTGCCTCGGGCGTCAGGCGCACCACCAGATCAAATCTCATAAATCCTTCCAGGACTGTCCCGGCTTCGGTGCCGGCAATTGCGGTTTGAATTACTTCCTGAACATCAGCCACATTGATGCCGTAACGGCTGACGGCATCGCGCCTGATTTTAATCTGGAGAATCGGTAACCCGCTCACCTGCTGGACCTTGAGGTCAGCGGAACCCGCTACGCCTGAAAGCGACCGCGCAACCTTTTCAGCGTTTTGATTGAGTATATCCAGGTCATCCCCAAAAATCTTTACAACCACATCCGTCCTTGAACCGGTTCCTTCTATTAATTCCATCATCCGGAACTTAATCGGCTGGGAAAATGTAAAAACCACCCCCGGTATCTTTTCCAATGACTCAGCCATCTTTTCCAGCAGTTCATTTTTACTCTTAACCGTCCACTCTGATTTGGGCTTCAGACTGGCATAGGTATCAACATGCTCCGGTCCCATCGGATCGGTAGCAATCTC
>CAKKQI010000240.1 GCA_919901895.1 Candidatus Brocadiaceae bacterium
GCTTCGAAAGAGCTTGAGGCCGCCTTGAGGTTCTGGACGTCTATGTACTGCAGTTGCTGGGCCCCGGCGGGCGCGGCCGCCAGGCAGGTTATCAGAGTGAATATGGTCTTTTTCATAATCGTCAGTCTCCGCGGTTGTTTTGATATACTATAGTCTGGCAGGAAATGGACGTTTTGTGATGTGAACAAGGGCCCACCCGCGGGCGGTCTTTGGGCGGCAATCGTGATTTACTCTTTCCGAAAGAAAAAATACCGGTTTGGTTATTAACCGATTTAAACTGGCGGAAAAAAACATACCAGATGAGTCCGAAAATTATTACCAGGGGAAGAATGCTTAATAATAACTGGTACAAAAAGGTGTTGGGTTCTTTATACGCTAACTTAATGAATCCTTGTTTTTGTAAACCATCCAGTTCGTCTAAGGTGGCCTTATCTCTAAGATATCCTTCCGGAATAACCGCTACTTTAAAAGAGTTATAAGAACCGCCGGAATGGTATGCACCGGAGGCCTGATAACCGTAAATTTCAATGGTTTTAATTTTACCGGTTTTGGCCTGCTCCATCATTTGCCCGAACGTAATCGTTTCCACTTTTTTCATTACATTCGCGTAGAAGAAATAGGTCATTAGGCTGATCAGCCCTAAAATCATAATGATGAAAAAGAACCCTCTGGGCGGCGCTGGGGGAGGCATTTTTTTTTCGTTCAAAAGAGGGTCGTTTTCAGATCGCTTATTTTTTCGGGATGCGCTCATAGATATTTTTCCTTTTATAAAGAACGATGACAGTGATTATCAAAACAGATTATAGTCCCGAATGCTTTCGGGATAGGTTTGTAATCTCATTTCAAATAATTGTAATCATTATGAAGATTTCAACTGAATCTTTATTTAGCGCTTATTCGCCAGAGGACGAATCAGTCCTTTGGCTGATTTGGGTATTTTCCAATAAACTGACGGTCCACCGGCTGAGTTTTTCATATACTTCGGTCCGGGCGGTTATTTCATTCTCGGCGCGGGCGCCGATTAATTCGGCGCTTTCCTGCTTGATTTTTTCGAAAATTACCCGATTGTTTTTCAGATTTTTCAAGGTAACCTTTATGGTAATAGATACTTGAGATTGAATTACCCGGTCTGTTTTATCTTCCACCAGCGCCGGTTTGGTATAATCAGTAATCTCGCCGATTAACAACAGGTCGGGTTGGGACGAATAGGTAACCAGTGTCAACGGCGTTCTAGTTTTTAATTCTCTTTCCAACACATTGGTGAGTTCAAATTCATGGCCGCGTCGTAAGGTGCGGTTGTCAAAAATAGAAACAGCAATAGTTTGCCGGTTATTCATGGTAAAATGAGGGGTATAGCCGCAACCGGCTATGATTTCCGATAAGATTAAACAAAGTAAAGATATAAAAATATTTTTAATCATTTTATGTTTTTTAATTGTTCCTGGGATTCGGCCGCCCATTTCGTTTCCGGGTAATTTTTTATAACGTGGTTAAAATATATCAGGGCGGCGTCCGGTTGGTTGCTTCTTAAATAAAAACAGGCGATTTCATAATCGCGTTCGGCCAGGGCCGAAATAATTTCTTTAAGATAAGCATTAACCTGCTCGGCCAAGGGATGTTGAGAATAGCGGCTTAAAAATTTTTCCAAAATGCCCCGGGCGTTAATTAACGGTTCTTTGTCATAATTTGTTCCCAGGTATTCTGATAAATAACACCGGCCGGTTTGAAAAAGAGCCCGGGGGACCGATTCGCTTTTTGGGTATGTTTTCCGAAATGACTCATATTCCAGCCGCGCTTCAGCCATTAATTTTTGTTCAAAAAGAATATCGCATAGTTTTAAATGATACTTTTCCGCCGGCTCGGCGTAAGGATACCGTTGCAGGGTCGTTCTGATAACATTCATTCCCCACTCGGTTCCCGGCAAAAGGCCTAATCCGAATAATTTTTTGTGCCGGAGTCCGGTTAAATAGATAAAACCGATTTCAAACTGCCTTTCAATCACCTGCGGTAATTTAGCGCTTT
>CAKKQI010000241.1 GCA_919901895.1 Candidatus Brocadiaceae bacterium
ATAACTTGTTGCAATTTGCGGCGTGTAAACCGAGGGCGGCTGGAGATATTTAAAGCGGAATATTTTGGTCTCCAACTGCTTTTTTAAGGTTTCCTCTTTAACGATTCTCACGACATTATGTTTTTCCCGCACGACGACCAGACCGGTGCTTTTAACGATGCTCTCCATCAAATCGGGCCAGGGCACGCCTTTCACATGCACGGTAACTACCTTGCCGCTTATCTCCGGAGTAAGGATGAGATTAACCCCGGCCTGTTTGGCAATATATTGAACGACGGTTTCTAAAGTGGCGTTATCAAAATCAGCTTCTAATTTCATCGGTTTAGTCACCCGATAAACCCCTTCTTTAACCGGAGTTAAAACGCATTTGGTCTGGTTAATCACCTCATCCAATACCTGTCGCCATTCCATATTATTCACCTGCATTTTAACAAGGTCGGTATCTTTAATATCCAAATCAGGGATAATATTCACGCCGGCATGTTCGGCAATCGCCTGAAGAACCTCGGACAGCGGATGCCCTTTGGACCAGTCTTTAGTCATCGGCGCCGGAGATTCTTCTTTAGATTTGGTTTTAGCCGACTGGGACTCAACCGCCGGTTTGGTTGTTTCGTTAACCTCCGTGGCCGGCGCGCTCGCCTGCGCATTTAACCAACCAACCGGACAATCAAAGATGGGCTGGACCAATCCGCTCAAGGCCAATAACCCCATTAATAATACCAACAATCTTATTTGTTTGTAATTCATCGCAATTCTCCTATATTAATGATTACACAGATTCCAAGCCCCGCTGAAGCGGGGTTGCCAAGAAGATTACACAGATTCTAAATATCTGTCCCGTTCCCGCCGTGGCGGGACGGGATTAATCTGTGTAATCTATCTAAAGAATCGGTGTAATCATATTGTTTCCTTAAATTTATTATTTAGCAAACGGTATTTTTATTTCTTCTTCCTTATAAATATAAGTAACGCTGTCTGAAGAAATCATTTTGATTTGTAAGTTATCATTTATGTTGGATTTTTCCTGATAAAACTTACCGGAAATTAAAACAGCCGGTTTGGAAAGATACGTGCGGTAAATAACCGGGACACTTATTTCACTTCCAAAGAATTGCATTTTAAGCGGTGATGCTTTGATATCCTTATCTTCCGTATAATACACCAATCCGCTGACACGCGGAGGGGCACCTAACAATTCCATAATATTAGCCGCTCTTTTTTGGAGAATTTTCACCTCCTGAATAGATTCATTAATTTTATCCTCATAATTGCTTCCTCTGATACCCGGCCGTTCCAGTAAGGGGACCAACGTTTCGGCATTTTTAGTTAATTCATTCCAGTTTCGCCTGTCAAAAGCAAGAGAACACAGGTGGTGCAACCTTTTTGCTTCAACCAGGGCCTGGGCCTGGCGGTCTTTCATAAAACGATCCGCTTCGGTCTTAATCTCAACCATCCGGGCTTTCAGGTCGTCAAAATTCGTCCGGTTAATATTTTCGTGAATATCAATAAATTTGGTGTATTCTTTAACCAGCGCCTTTTCCTTGTCTGCCTCCGGATAAGTCTTGTCAATTTCATTCATTCTTCTAACATAATCCTCGGCCGTTTTAACCATCTTACGATATTTTTCCTTGTCTTCAGGTGGCTTAATAAGAATCTTATCGTCCCGCGGCGTTGCTTTAGTCGGCTGGAAAAGGTCCCGCCGGTCCTTTTTCTCAAAAGCCATCTTATGGCGGGGAATATCAATCTGGTCCGGCGAAGCCATCTGAATCGTGAGGTCTAATTCATCGCAGGTTTGCTTTAAAACCAGGCCTCGGGTATCAATAAAAAACGTGATTTTACGCACACCGGCAATGGGGTCCGGATTAGCTAATTCGCAATAATAACCTTCCGTATCCTTTTTCATTATTTTTTCCACGACTTTTTTAAGGATGCCCACTTCCATTTTAACCGGTTCCGGATCGTGCAAAATAGGAGAAAACTGGAAAAACGGGATGGTATAAATTTTTCCGGGGATTAATTCTTTGCGCAGCAATATTTGACCGAGCGCGCTGGGCAGGTAAAATTCCCCGGACATCTCTTCTTCCCTTTTTTCCTTCTGGTTTTCCGGATTGGTTACTAAAATTAATTTACCTTCGGACCGGGTAATCTTATAAATAGTTTTTGCCTCATCCCGGTTAATGATGGTAATATTTGACTCAATAATAGTTAAATCATTTTCTTTCAAATATGACTCTTCGGTAAAACGCTGGGTAGCCAGCGCTTCAATGTCTCTAATAAATTGCGTTTCAGTCGTAATTTTATAGGCGGGTGTATTTTGATAAGTAACTTTTTCAATGATGGTGGTGGATCGTCCGACTTTTTTGCCGCCGGAAGTAATAAAAGACTCAACTTCTTCCCGAACTGAATTCGGGACAAGTTCTTTGATATTTTCAGGTTTGGCCTGGCCCGGTGGCTCGACGGACGGCGAGGAAACCGGCTGGTCGGCCGGGATAGGAGATTGCCCCAGGACAAAACTGCTGATCAGGCCAACCATCAATATTGTCAATAAAATAGTTTTTGGGTTACTCATTTGGTCTTATAAGTATAAGTGGTAATTAGGACGTTAAGATTATGCTTATTTTCACCGACGCTGAATGACGGATTAATTTTAAAACTAATTACTTTGATAAATCTCTTATAACTTTCCAGATAATAAATGAAGTTCATCAGTTCGTAAAAACCACCGGTGGCATCCAGCTGGTAAGAAGTGGGGGTAAAAGCAACCGGGACAAGCGCGCCGGTTTTTGTAACCGGCACAACACTATAAATCTTTATCTTGGTGGCATAACTGAATTCAACCATTTTATCAACAAAAACTTCGTAAGGCACTTCTTCTTCGGTGGGTAATTGTTCCCTGGCATCGTTTAATTCCACCCGTAACGTATTAATCCTTTTTTCCAACTCAATCATTTTCTTCTGTTTTTCATAGAGTTGCTCGATTTCAGCTTTAAGCGTTGCTAATGACTGGGAAGCGACTTCTATTTTTTCGTGAAAATGGAAATAGCCCAAGACCACTAAACCCAGCGCAATCAAACCGCTGACGGTGACCGTTAAAATTAAAAGATATTTTTCCGACAATCTAAACATAATAATTTTTTATTTTTATTGGGATGAGCCGGTTGAACTTTGAGCCGGTTGCAATCTTTTCAACTCAATATCAAACTGGACCGAATCCTCGCCTCTTTCTTTAACAATTTTATACGAGGGGGGCTCGTTAATACCGCCGTCAAATATATCCGCTACTCCCGGTTTTTCCTTGGTCCCTTTATGTTTTTTCAAACGGGTGCGGAAATCCATTACATGCTGTACCACCGGACCGGCGCTGAAAACTTTAAAAGTTATTCGGGCATCCATCGGTTTGCCGCTTTGAGTTGACGTCAGCCCCTCGGTGGTTCCATCAAGCGAAGTAATCCAGACGGTGGGATATTCACAGATAACATCCCAGAGGGCATCAACGGCCTGCCACCAGAGAAATGTCCTGGTTTTAATAACTTCCTGAACCAAGTTCTGGCGGGCTTTTAAAGCCGCTTCTTCCTGCTCCATTTTCTCGTAGGGCTCAACGGCTTTTTTCAGAATTTCCTTATTGATCGTTTCGCTGACCAGGTCCTTATTAAGATTTTTTAATTGAATACAACCGTGGATATTCCAGAAACCTAAAATAAAGCAAGCGGCCACGGCGCCGGTCATAACCAAAAAACGCGGCAATGGCGTTTTTTCCTTTTTCCGTTTCTCCGGAGGTAAAAGATTAATTTGAATCATATCGTTCGTCCCGAGATAACGTTGTGCTTAACCGCCAATCCGGGCGGCCAAACCCACCGCAATAGTTAACTGGCTGAATTGCTTCCTGATATCATCCTGATTAACTTGAGTGGTATCAATATTTAAATGTTCAAAAGGATTCCAGCGAACCGGTCTTTTATCAAAAGTCTTTTCAAAAACTTCATCCAAACCAATTAATAACGCTCCGCCGCCGGAAAGATAAAGGTAATCAACCGATTTATCGAATTGGTTTTCAAAATAATCCAGAGAAAGATGAATTTCATGGCAGAGGTCTTCCAGCATTGAACTAACCACTTCTTTTACTTCATCGCTCCTGTTTTCGGGAGCCCGTTTAATTTTTTCCGCTTCAATCGGTTCGCAGCCCAATTTTTTAGTAATGGCATCGGTAAAATCATTTCCGGCAATATATATTTCACGTGTAAAATAAGAGATATTATCCTGGATGATATTTATGTTTGTTTTACTGGCGCCGATATCAATTAAAGCGATTGTTTTATCCGCCGGAATCGGTTCGCTGCTTAAGGTTCTGTGTAATTCCAGGGCATTGCCCAGAGCAAAAGAATCAACATCAATAACCAGAGGCCATAAACCGCTGTCTTCCAGAAGTCCCACGTGTTTATCAATCATCGCCCGTTTGGCCGCCACTAAAAGAACCCGCATTTCTTTAGCCGGCGCCTTGTCCTTTTCGGCTGATTTCTGACCGGCTTCCAAACGCTGGCAGTCAATCACGACCTCTTCTACCTCAAAAGGAATATATTTACTGGCTTCGTATTTAATGGCATTTTTTAACTCGTCGTTAGCCATCTCCGGCATCGCAATATACCGGACAATCACCGAACGGCCGGAAACGGAAGTAACTACTTTTTTAGTTTTAAAATGATTACCGCTAAACATTTCTTTCAGTGTTTCTTTAAGCGCCGATTCATCAGGGCCGGCTAATTCACGAGAAGCGTAACCGGTGACCACATAACCGCTGCCCACCGGCGTTAATTCAACCGCTTTAACTGATTTGGAACCGATATCTAATCCAACAACTGATTTTACTTTTGCCATACTTCACCTAACAAGAATATAACATCATCGGTTTGGAACGCGAACCTGTTTTTTGTTTTTTCCCCGGCCGACGAAGATAATAGTCATTGGCTTTATTATAGGAATCAATATCTCCGATATCAAACCAGGGGCCTTTCATTGCGCAGCCATAAACATTTATTTTTTTATAAAGCCACTGGATATAATAACCCGGGGCGTCGGGATTAAAGCCGGACCGGAGATATTCATTAATCAAGCCGAGTGTTGACGCACCGAAAATATAAAGACAAATCGCAACAAGCGTACTTTTGGGAACCGGCGGTTTTTCCTCAAAATCAATCAGCCGGTTTTCTTTATCCAGCGTTACGACACTATACTGACTGATTAACCTTTTGTCAATATCTTTCATATTTTTTAAGGCAATAGTTGTTCCTTTGGCTTTAAAAGTTTTAACCAACGCTGAAAGGTTAAATTCAAACAGATTATCGCCCGCGACGACCAGCAGATCATCTTTTATTTCAAACCGTTGAATGGCCAGAGCAATATCTCCGATCGCACCCAGCCGGTCCTCATTAGTCAAAGTCTGGTCATTGCAGAGAGTAATTTTAGGGAACGGCCGGCCGGACGAATCAGCCGAAACAGATTGATAATTATCTAACCAGCGCTGGTAATGTTCGTAAAATCTCTGGTTAACAACAATAAAAACCTCTTTCATTTCTTTTAACGCCATGATTTGGCTGAGGGTCCATTCTATTACCGGTTTATGACCGATTTGCAATAATGGTTTAGGCGTATTTTTAGTAAGTGGATAAAGCCGCACCCCGTAACCGGCGCCCAAAATTAACGCTTTCACAAGCATTCCCCCCTGGCTGAATTATTTGAGGTATTTAATTAAAAATTATATCTCTAACGCGATAAAGGGTCAAGAAAAATCTAACCACTGATTATTCGCCAAAGGACGAATCCGTCCTATGGCGGACACGGATTACACAGATTAAATCATATCAGGTTAAGAGCCTGTTGCACAAACCCGTTTTTGTCACCCTGAACTTGTTTCAGGGTCTCTTTCCAAGCATAAGAATAGATGCTGAACCAAGTTCAGCATGACATTTTTGCGTTTTATGCCATTTGCGCAACAGGCTCTTAATCTATTTAATTAGTTTACATATAATTTCCTACGCTATCAAGAAAAATAAAATTTTTAGTTAATAAAAAAACCACCTTTTTCGCCGACCGATGTTCTCCGATGGAGTCCGAAGACTCATACGGAGTTCTTCTAACATTAGAAGCAACCCGGTCTTAGAAAGAAAAAAGTGGTTTTCCCAACTCCCCGATATCCATCCCGCCAAAGCGGGACGGGGCGGAAAATCGGGGCCGGCTAGAGTTATCCACCCTAACCCCCTTTATCCTTTCGGCAACCAGGCTACCCTGCCCTGAACCCGACGCGGTCCAAGGTTTAGGCCCTCTAGCTTTGCCTGCCTCCCGATGGCTATCGGGATAAAGCCCCCGCCCTTTTCACGAAAAAGAGCGGAGCAAGCAGTCCTGACTGCCGTCACGGTCACAGCAGCCAAGAGTCCTCCGATTTCTCTCCCGAATGAACCTACTCTCGTAGTGTCACTTCGGTATCCCGACGGATCGCCTTCTTAATCTGCGACGATCGGGAGGAGTTTGCCTTTATCGAGGCATCTTTTCAGCCTGAGACTGATCAGTCCTTCGGCTGATTTTATTATATCCGATTATTTCGAAATGTCAACCCCGTTTAGAAATTTTTATTAAAAAAAATTATTCCACGATCAATTCGCCGGTCATGTCCAGATGGTGATCTGAACACCAGACCGTGCACATAAAAGGAAACGTACCTTTTTTATCCGGAGTGAACTCAACCACGACTACTTCGCCGGCTTTAATTTCCTTCACGGCCACCTCAAAATCAGGAATCGCAAATCCATGAGTAATCGTTTCAATATTCCGAATATAGATCCTGACTTTTTCGCCGGCCGGAACGGATATCTGTCTGGGATACCAGTTACCATTTTCAGGAACCCGGGCCGTCAGTTGAACCGTATAAAGTTGACCGCGGCGGTATTTTTCAATGGCAAATACACCCACCAGCACTCCAATTGTAGCTAAAATAATAAGAAAAACGGCCAGCCTTTCATTGGTTTTCATATTATCACGCCCTTTCATTATTATTTTATATTACGAAAAACTACGCCGCTAAAAATAACCATAAAAATACAATGGTAATTCCCGTCAGAAAAACCAGAATGGGCAACCAGCCAAGTTTTGCCTGAGTCTCATCGCCGTAAGTCTGTTTTGACAATCTAAAGCCGTAAACCAGGGAAAACAGATAAAACAGCACCATTATGCCGCCCTGGAGAAGACCTAAATATTTAGTAAAGACCGGTGTCCATGGAAAATGAGCCGTTCCGAAGATGTTCCAACCCCAGGCAAAAGGGTCTGAAATGATATGAAGAATATAACTGCCGTTGGGTAGAATAATCCCCAGACTGAAGGCAATCCAGACGCCTAAGCCGAGCGGCACGAGCGTATAGGAAAAATTTATAAACACCTGTTTAAGAGAAACTTCTTTATTACCGCTGAATAATTTAGAAAGAAAGGCAAAAATAAAAAAGACGGACGGGATGGCTAACAAGTTAAAGATTGTATGCCCCGCAATATATCCCAGATATCCTTTGGTCGTGGTCGCCCGAATCATATCTTTAAGCCAACCCCAGGGGCCTTGAAAACCGAGAAAGAAAACGATGGCGATACCCAGCATAATAAAAGCCTTCCAGGCCTCATCCAGTCCTTTGGGCTCACGCGGTGTGTCCACCAGCAAATCAATTCCGGGCGGACGCAGGTTAAAAGCCATATTATCATAAGGACAAGTTTTAAAACATTCCAAACACATCCCGCAATAAGTATTCTTTTTAAAATCAAAGGGCATCAGGTTCCAGGGGCAACCGTGACCTTTTTCATTCCCGACGAAACAGGTTTTAGGCGTATGGTGTTTGCAGATTTCCGGATCTTTACGCCTGATTTCCGACATCGCGAACTGTGAATAAAGCCCCTGAAAACCTGAGACGGGGCACATATACAGACAAAAATTGCGTTTTTCGAAAACTATCATCACAATAAAAGCCAGAAGAATAATAGCGCCTAAAAGGATAAAAGTGGCCAGCGGTCGCACGGTAAAAAAACCGGAAAAGTAAGTCGTGCCCAGAAAGAGAAAATTCATCAACCACATGTTTTTAAGGGCTTTAGGCCATTTCAATCCTAATCCGTTTAGTTTGCCTGTCTTCACCCCGAAAAGTTTACCCCGTTGAAACCATTCGCCGAAAATAGGAAAGGGACACATCAAACACCAGGACCGGGCAAAGACCGGCACGAGCATAAACATCAGTAGAACCCACCAGAGAATCCAGACGACCATAACCCCAAAGTTGTAATTTCCGGACGAATAGCCGCCGATAAATCCCGCAATTAAAATCACCAGGAAAATAGCCAGGTTGAATAAAATTACCAATAAAGGGAACCATCTTGACTTGAAAAGCATCCGAACCAGTTTAAATTTAGTTAATTCAAAGCGAGTGTCCAGGTCAATTAAGCCGAATAATTTATTTTTCGTCATTATGTTCTTCTCCTGAAATTATGGCTGTGGTCCTTCAATCTTTGGCGCGTGATTGGAAGTTTTAAAAACGATAATTAAAAAAAGGAGCCCGCCGAGTCCAATAATAATGTATACAAAATTCCGGAACGTTACATTCGGCTCAACCACCAGATACCCCACCATATAGGGATGAAATTCACCGCAGGTAACCGAACACCGGAAAACAAATTTACCGTTTTTATCCGCCACAAATTTAAGACTTCCTTCCTGACCCGGATGAGCGGAAGTTTTAATCTCGTAACCGTCCAGATAAAATCCGTGATGAACGTCCTGGCTGATTAACCGGAGCCGGACGGTATCACCTTTATTAACTTTAATAACGTTAGGGGAATATTCAAATTTTTTGGCTTTAATCTCAAAGAATTTTTCGTCGGCCAGAACCAGTGATGTCAAAAAGAATAGGCTTAAAACAGACAGTATCATAATTTTATTTTTCATCTAAATCTCCTATAATTGATTACACCGATTCTTGAATAGCGATTACACAGATTAGCGGTTCGGCTTCGCAGTTCGGCAGGCTCACTGCCCTGAGCGGTTCGGCTTCGTTCACCGCCCCGAGCCTGCCGAGGGGTTTACCGAAGGGCTCACCGCCCTGTCCGCCTTAGGCGGACTGCCGAGGGGATGTTACCGGCAACTCGCACGTATCTGTGTAATCTCTTCTTTTA
>CAKKQI010000242.1 GCA_919901895.1 Candidatus Brocadiaceae bacterium
TCCATCCATCCTGAACGTGCCCGGGGCAATAGACCAGGCTCATATCGTGGTTAAAAATACGATGGTGCCGGTGATAATGGAAGAATGCGGTCAAAAGGGCGTAAAAGTGGTAATTATTAATACCGCTGGTTTTAAAGAAATTGGTGGTGAAGAAATAGAATTGGAAAAAAAGATTGGGGAACTCGGCCAGAAATATAATCTGCGTATTTTCGGACCGAATTGCCAGGGAATCATTAATACGGATGAAAACGTCAGGGCTTACGCCAATTTTACCTTTGCCCGTCCGCAACCTGGTTATATTTCCATCCTGGCGCAAAGTGGCGGCGTGGGTGAAGTAGTTCATCAGAGATTGGTTGACCTCGGTGTCGGAACCCGGATGTATGCCAGTAACGGCAACGCGGCTGATATCAGCATTCCGGAAATTCTTAATTACTGGGCCGGTGATGAAAAAACAAAGGTAATTATTCTCCATATAGAAAGTTTAGCCAATCCGCTGGAATTTATGAAAGCAGCCCGGAAGGTAACGCGTCATAAACCGATTCTCGGGATGAAAACGGGCCGGACCGAACTGGGTGCCCGGGCCGTCGTTTCTCATACCGGTAGTTTGATGAAAGCTGATACCGCGGTAGAAGCCATTTTTGATAAATGTGGTATTATCAGTTTCCGGAATCAGGAAGATTTATGCCAGGCCGCCATTGCCTTTGTCAGCCAGCCGGTTCCGGCCGGGCCGAACGTGGGGATTATTACCAATACCGGCGGTCCGGGTATTATTGCCACAGATGAATGTATTGAAGCGGGTTTAAATCTGCCCGACCTTTCCGAAGAAACAAAAAAAAATCTGAAAGCCAATCTTTTTGCCGAAGCGAGCGTTAGTAATCCGCTTGATGTACTGGCGACCGCCGGTCCGAAGGAGTATGCCGCCGCGCTGGAAGCCTTGCTCAAAGACCCGAACATTGATTCACTGATGGTTAACTTCATCACGCCGTTTTTTATTGATTGCCAGGGGGTGGCTCAAGAAATGGCACGGTTATCTCAAAATACTAAAAAGACGATTGTATCTGTGATTATGACCGATAAAAAAAATAATCAGCCGGTCTTGCAGACGATTAAAGAATCCGGTATCCCGGTTTATGATTTACCGGAAACAGCCGCGCTGGCGTTATCTGCCTTGGTGAAATATGGGGAATACCAGAAAAGACCGGCTGAAAAACCACCCGTCTTTCCGGACGTTGATAAAGCCGCGGTCCAGCAAATTATTAATGAGGCGAAAAAATCAAACCGGGAGATTTTATCAGCCGAAGAAGTATTCAAATTATTAAATGCTTATAAAATTCCGCTGGTTAAATCGGTGTTTATACCTGTCCCGATTTCATCGGGAAAAGATGCCTCTGATATTCAGACCGTGGCTAAAAAAGTCGGCTATCCGGTGGTATTAAAACTGGACAGTCCTGAGGTGATTCACAAAACCGAACAGGGTGGGGTAATTTTGGGCATTGAGAACGAAAAACAACTTAAGAATGAATTTAAAATTTTCCGGAAAAAATTTATCGGGAAAAATGCAAAATTTATGGTTCAGTCGTACCTATCCGGCGGGCAGGAGGTTATTATCGGGGCCAGCGCCGTGCCGGACTTGGGACATTTAATTCTGTTCGGCTTAGGCGGTATTTTTGTGGAAGTCCTGAACGACGTCGCGTTCAGGGTGGCGCCTTTGACGGAGCATGAAGCGAGAGGGATGATTCAGTCAATTAAAGGATACCGGATATTAAAAGGTACCAGGGGTCAACCGGGAGTAGAGTTAAATAAACTGACCGAGATTGTTTTAAGATTATCCCAACTGGTAACAGACCATCCGAGGATTAAAGAACTGGATTTGAATCCGGTTATGGCCGGCGCCGAATATGCCTTGGTGGTTGATGCCCGGATAAAATTGAGACCGTCAAAAAACTTTTTAACGGTCTCATCCTGAGCGAAGCGAAGAATCTAATCCTGTATTTATGAAATTGTTGTTGCATATTTGCTGCGGAGTTTGCGCGATTGAATTAATAAAAAAATTCCGTCAGGATGGTTATCAAATAACCGGATACTTTT
>CAKKQI010000243.1 GCA_919901895.1 Candidatus Brocadiaceae bacterium
CTTCTTGGAGGTTCCTTATTAATTGAATTAATTCCTTCTAAAAAATGAGTGTCATCGTTGTGCTCTTGTACCTGCGACTGACATCTGTACAATGGGAAAAGCAGATAAAATGTAGTAAGAATTGACCAAATTCAGGTTCCAGGCAGGAAAGATATTACTATAAAAAGGGACAAGAGGCAAGCGAAAACTAATTTCTTGGTGATTAGATAGAGCAATTCCGCGATTGTCTTTGTTAAGTTACTTCTTGCTTTGTTGAATAATTACCCCTCTCCTGTCATTCCTGCCCCGTATCAGGTACGGGGTAAACTCCAGCAGGAATCCAGACCCCTTGTAGTTACTGGATTCCCGCCTGCCAGACTGTGTCATAATTGTCATTCTGAGCCCGTAAGGGCGAAGAATCTTGCTTGGATCTTAATTAAAACGAGATTCTTCACTCCGCTACGCTCCGTTCAGAATGACAGAAGAGGTTATGACACAGTCTGTGCGCGGGAATGACACAAATGGCGAATTAGGGTTATTCAACAAAGCAGTTACTTTTTGACCACGAAAAGCACCTCTAAAATTTTTCGTTAAATTCCAATCTGTTTTTTTTCTTAAATTTCTTGACCCAGTTAAGGGTTGCGATATAATAAAACATATGAGCCTGTTGCACAAATAGCATAAAACGCAAAAATGTCATGCTGTCCGATGGACTCCGAAGAGTCATACGGACTCCTTCGGAGAACTTGGTTCAGCATCTATTCTTGTGCTTGGAAAGAGACCCTGAAACAAGTTCAGGGTGACAAAAACGGATTTGTGCAACAGATTCATATTGTAAATTTTTGGAATAAAAATTTACGTAGGAGGTTGATTATGCCGCATTTGCTTACTTATCTGATTTTTCTTCCCGTTATGGCGATTCCGTTTATTTTGCTTCTTCCGTCTCGCCTCAGCGGGACGGCTACCCGGATGGCCGCACTTATCTTTACCGGGCTTCAATTACTCCTGGCTGGTTATCTTTTTTTTATTTTTGACCGCCAGACCGCAGCCTTCCAGTTTGTGGAACAGGCCAAATGGATTCCGACTTTCAATATTGAGTATTACCTCGGCATTGACGGGATTAGTATTCTGATGGTTCTGTTGACCCCGCTGATTTCCTTCCTGGCCGTGATTGCTTCCTGGGGGATTACTAAAGGCGTGAAAGGTTACTTCTGTCTTTTTCTTTTGCTTGATACCGGGATGATGGGAGTTTTCTGCGCCCTGGATTTTTTCTTGTTCTATGTTTTCTGGGAAGTAACGCTGTTGCCGATGTATTTCCTCATCGGCATCTGGGGCGGCCCGCGTAAAGAGTACGCCGCCATAAAATTTTTCTTGTATACGTTATTCGGCAGTGTTCTGATGCTTCTGGTAATCCTGGCGCTTTATTTTACCAGTAATCCACATACGTTTAATATTACTAAGTTGATTGAACTCAGAAATACTTTTACCGGCACTGGTTGGCTGGTTGCTTTTATCGGTTTATATATTGCCTTCGCGGTAAAAATCCCGGCTTTTCCGTTCCATACCTGGTTGCCCGATGCCCATACCGAGGCCCCTACGCCAATCAGCGTCATCCTGGCCGGGATTCTTTTGAAAATGGGGGTCTACGGAATCCTGCGGATTTGTTTGCCGATTCTTCCTGAAGCGGCCCGGACGTTTGCTATTTATATGGCCATCATCGGGGTGATTAATATTGTTTACGGCGCTCTTTGCACGATGGCGCAGAAGGATATGAAACGGCTGATTGC
>CAKKQI010000244.1 GCA_919901895.1 Candidatus Brocadiaceae bacterium
CTTAATGAATTAGGATTAGACAAGAATACTATTATTGTATTTTTATCGGACCATGGGGAAACTCATTTAGAACGGGGCCGCATCTTAAAACGCACACACGGCGGCCTCTACGAAGAAGGCATTCATGTTCCACTCATCATAAAATTACCGCCTGATTTGGATTCCGCCCTTTGCCCGAATTCCGCGATTGATCAGCAGGTCCAGTTAATTGACATTATGCCTACGATTTTAAATTTATTAAATATTCCGGTTAATAAAGAATGCCAGGGAGAAAGTTTAGTTCCTTTGATAAACGGAACAGCTCTTGAAAATTTTAATCAATATGTATATACCTGCGGAGGAACGACTCCCGAGACATATCAATGTGCTGTCAGAACTCAAGATTGGAAATTATTGTATTTTAAAGAGGACCAACAAAATGTTTTCAAAAATGAACGATGGGAATTATATAATTTTAAAAATGATCCATTGGAGCAATATAATTTAATTGAAGGTGCTTTTCCCGTTAGAGGAGTATTGTACGAGAAATTAAATCATTGGGTTGAGCAATGCCAATCTACTCGTTTGGACCGGATAAAAATAGATGAGAGTCTTTATCCGGAAATGCAAGCCCGGATGAGAAAATTTGGCTATTGGTGGTTGGAATTTACGGATAAGGATATCGGCCGGGCCGTAACTAAAACTGATAATGCCGGTCAGGTTGATCGGGCAACCCCGTTTTCTGATGCATCATCTGAATCGCCTGTTCATAAATTTTCTTCCGAAGAAATCATTATAGAAGAATCTGAAAAACAGTTTCAATCCGAAGAAATTATTATAGAATGAAGTTCGGCTGAAACCATTATCAAAGCAATTAAATGAAAAAAAATATACAGATTCTATTGGTTTTATTTATAACACCAGTTCAAGAATTAACTGCGATTTCTGGTTGGGTCAAATTATTAACAAATTAAAAGAACCGGGAATCGATCATCAAACTCTAATTTATGTTACAGCTGACCATGGTTTTGATGAAAACCCGTTAGAGTTCAAACGTACGGGGCGAAAAGGCGAGCATTTTAATGCCCCGTATGTCTGGTTGGTTACCA
>CAKKQI010000245.1 GCA_919901895.1 Candidatus Brocadiaceae bacterium
CGCTTAAAAATATTTACACAATGGGAATTAACCGCGCGTTAACCGGTCCAATTGCTCGGGGCGATATTGTTACGGTTAAAAATCATCTGCGGCTGATTCAAAGAAAACTGCCTCATTATTTGCCTTTTTACGTTGAAATGGGTAAGATGACCATAAGAATCGCCCGTCGTAAGGGAACTTTGGGAATCAGCCGGTGTAACACATTTAAAAAAATGTTTAATTATGAATATTGTTTTAATCGGATTTCGCGGCGTCGGAAAAACAACGGTCGGTAAAATTCTTGCCCGGAAACTAGGAATGGATTTTATTGACAGCGATGATTACATTGAACAAAAATACGGTTTGGCTGTCAGTGAATTTTTCCGGGGCAGGGGTGAAAGTTTTTTCCGGCTTCTGGAATCTGACGCGATCACCGAACTGTCCAAATTTGATTCCAGAGTAATTTCCGTAGGCGGGGGGGCTATTTTAAAATATAGAAACATAAAAAATCTTAAACGACACGGTGTTATTCTATTGCTTCAGGCTGATTGCGATACTGTTTTTCGACGCCTCCAAGCTGATATTTGCACTCCTCGCCAAAGGCCGCCGCTGACCGCCCAGACCGACCTTTATACGGAAATTAAAGAAGTAATGGAATTCCGCAAGCCCTATTACGAGCGAGCGGCCGACTACACGATTGATACTACTTCTAAAAATGTTGATAATGTTATTGCAGAAATTCTAGAAATTATGAAAGAGGCCGGATTCATTCCGATGTGAGCCGCGTTAGTTATGGACATTTCCCGCAGTTTTTTTAATGAATACGAACGAATAAAAAAAAGTATTTTAATTAATCAGCCTTTCCGCCGTGGTGCCACTATGGAAAGCAGGTCGGCTGATTTCATCATCAGCGACCGCTCCAAACTTGAGAGCGGACTTGAGATTAACGAAAAATTAATTCAATACCTCTGGGGGGAACAACTTTTAAAAGGTGTGTCTTTACGAACATTGAATGGCGAGTCACTTCGGATTATTTTCCCCGGTATCTGGAATTTAACCGGCGGGCCTGATTTCAGGCAGGCGCAATTGCAAATTGACGGGAAAACAATAGTTGGTGATATTGAAATTCATTGTTATGCTTCCGGCTGGCAGCAGCATCGTCACGACTACGATCCGCAATACAATCAGGTTATTTTGCATGTCGCATTCTGGAATGACCGCAAGGAAAAATTCATTTATAATACCGCCGGTCAAAAAGTTCATCAGTTAATTTTATCGCCCTGGTTGAGGAAAAAGTATGAAGAATTCGACCGGTTATTAAGCGGTGATCTGTTTTATCAGATCGGCCCGGATAAAATCGGCGTCGGTGGTATGCAATTCGGCGGGGTCGGGCAATGCTATACTTATTTTCTTAACCCGCGTTTTATGACCGGTATTAAATATTTTCTTAATCTGGCCGGTCAGGTTCGTTTGTTCCAAAAAATGAAGAAATTTCAGGATAAGCGGGAAGTGATGATACTCCCTGGCGGAAACGGCGCCAATAAGGAAAACACATCTGTTTCACCAGCGGAGTCTTATGACCTCCTTCTTTACCAAGGGATAACGGAGGCATTAGGATATAAAAATAACCGGTTGGCTTTTTTAGAACTGGCCGGCCGCCTGCCTTACCGGATGTTACAAAAAATAGTTGATTTTTTCCCATCCGAATTAAAGCCGGCCGTAGTCCAATCAGTTTTGTTGCGAGCATCTGGTTTATTGCCCGCTGGGAGTGAGCCAGCCCGGACTGGAAAATCTAATGGGCCACGGACTTATTCTTCGGAAA
>CAKKQI010000246.1 GCA_919901895.1 Candidatus Brocadiaceae bacterium
TGTAGCTGCGGGGCTTGTCCCCGCCATTCATCTTCATTCGGCTAAATAATTACGAAATTTCAAGTTACTAAACTTAAAATTTTATGAATGGACCAGGTTCCGTCTTTTAACGAACCTTTTAACCCGAGAGCAATTAAAACCTCTTCCGGCCGGGCTGTTCCTTGCGGCGTTATTTTTAAAGTAACTATTAAGGCACGCTGGTCTAATTCTATTTTTTGAAGATAAAGTTTAATGTTTATTTTTTTAGGGAGGTCGCCGGGTCTAGTCCTGGTAATAATGATTTCCGGCTGGTTTAATAAATTTTTAATTTGTTCCGGCGAGAGGGTCAGCGAAGTATCATTAAAAATAATTCTATATTGTTCGGATTTAACCTGGGCAGATAATTTATTACGCAGCGGTTCGATCCTGGTCAGGGTAATTCCCGGAATCAATTGAGGGGTAAGGCGACGACTGATTTCGGCCGGGCTCAACCATTCGGATAATTGAAGAGAAATGACTTCATCTTCGGAACTGATGCCCAGGGCCAGGGCGGAGGGAAAAGCAATCCGCGGACGGGGATTAAAACCTTCGGACATTGCCACCGGCAGTCCGGCGCGCCGGACCGCCCGCTCAATTAAAGTCATTAACTCCCGATGAGATAGAAAACGAGTTCGGCTTTGCTTCGTAAAACGAATTAAAAAATGAAAACTCACGGGGTTTATTATTCTTCCATCGGTTTTATCTTAGTCGTATCGGTCTCTTTAATTTTTTCTTTCAGAATTTCTATTGAACTCTCGGCTGATTTCAAAATCGTAGGTGTTAAATAAACCAGCAGGTGGTCTTTGGTCCGGCTATCGGAATGGTATTTAAAAGCCCAGCCCAGGATTGGAATATCCCCCAAGAAAGGAATTTTTTCTTTGCTCCGTTGAATCCGGTCGGTAGATAATCCGCCGATGACTGCCGTTTTTCCGCTTTCCACAATCATCTGGGTTACAATGGTTGATTCACGTTTACGGGGTAAATCAATTGATTGAGTCGCTGCGCCGGTAATGGTAAAACGTTCAAACCCGGCCAGCGGAGAAGTGGTTCCGGAAAGTAATTCATACTGGGGAATAATAGTCAGCATGACCTTATTAACCCCTTTAACAATATAAGGAACGACCAATAACTGGAAACCCACTTTGGCCGGTGAAGCCGTGGCTTCGCCAATGGAATAAGTTGTTCCACCGGATTGGCTGGCCGCGGCGGTGGTTTGGGCATAACGGATGGTTTCGCCGACAAAAATCGTGGTCGCCCGACCGTCTAAAGCCAGGACTGAAGGACTTTGAATTAGTTTTGAAGTATCATCGCCTTTAAAAAGACGCAAGGTGGCTTTAACATCATATTCACTTAAAAAAAGTTGGTCAATTTCAGGCATTTGTTGACCCCGGCCAAAAGGAAGCGTGGTAATTTTTTTAGAACGAACAATCTCGGTTGCGCCGGTAACATCACTCAACGCCAGAGTGGGCGGATCGGTGTCTGCAACCGTGGCGCCCATGGCCGTTGTTCCCCTCGCCCATGAATGAGGAACTGAAGTTACGGTCCAACCTTTATCGCTCCCTTTGGCATATTTTAAACCGAATTGCAACAACTCGGTATTAGCCGTATTAACAAATTTTACGTCAATCAGAATTTGAGACGGCTCCACATCCATCTCATTAATGATTTTTTCCATCGCATCAAGAATGGGCTTAATATCCGTTACCAGAATAGAATTAGTGGTTTTATCATAATCCATTCTCCCGACGCCGGTGGTAAGCATACTTTTTAAGGTATTTAATACGGTAAATTCGGCGACCGGGTCGGCCACGGGCGAGCCCCTCCTCCGCCTGCAGCTCTCCCTC
>CAKKQI010000247.1 GCA_919901895.1 Candidatus Brocadiaceae bacterium
TAGAGGGTGGTCCCGAGCGAAATTGCCCATCGGGGCAGGTCGCGCGCGGTCCGGAGATTCAAAATTTTGGTCATAATGTAAGTTGCTATTTATTAAAATCTGACCGTTTTATACGCCTCGCGGGCCGCCGCCAAGTTTTTTTCTGTCTTAACCGGCACAATAGCCGCAATCGCTTTTTCCAGGCTTTTTAGTTTTACCAGACCGGTCAGTTTTTGGGTTTTCTTGGATTGAGTATCCGGCAGCCGGCAGAAGGCGCCCAGGATCGCCGTGTTAACAATCGGAGTCGTGCGTGGACCTAAAGAATATTTTATCGCAATACCGGTTGCATCAACGGTGGCAATTCTAAATTTACCTGTCCCGCTCCCGCCACGGCGGGACGATATTTCTAAACACAATGGCTCTTTGTTGCTGTTAATTAAAATCCAACCGTCTTTTTTTAATCCTTCGGTAACATCAATAGAATTTAAAAGAACTGGGTCAAGGATGATGAGATGGTCTGGTGAATAAATGCGGCACCTGAGCCGGACCGGTTTAGTATCGGCCCGGACGTAAGCGGTTACCGGCGCGCCCCGGCGTTCCACGCCGAATTCAGGGAAAGTCTGGACTGATTTTCCATCGTTAAAAAAAGCGGTGGCTAATGTTTCCGAGGCGACCACGGCTCCCTGCCCGCCCCGGCCATGGATGCGTATTTCAAGCATAATAAAAATTTTATTTCATAAATTTTTTATTCATTCTATAATTTAATTTAAAAAAGGTCAAGGAAAATAGGGCATTTCATCCTGTCTCATCCTTCTCATCGGAGGACAGGTTGGCAAGCCGGGACGTGGATTTTAATAAGACACAGATTTGATTTTATCAAGAGACATATTTTCAGGCAAAGCGATTGACAAATCTATTTTTTTGCCGGTAACCGGATGGGTGAAATTGAGTGCTGATGCGTGCAAAGCCAGGCGGGATAATTTGACCGGAAAATCTTTGCCAAAGGCAAACTTGCGTTCGCCCAGTACCGGATGTTCCAGTTTAGCAAAATGAATCCGAATCTGGTTGGTCCGGCCGGTGACCGGTTCCGCTTCCGCCACGCTGAATCCGTTCAATTTCTGCAGGATGCGGTAATGGGTAACGGCCGGCTGTCCTTCAATCCGGTAAGTTAAAGAACCGTGCTCATGTCTGGGCCACCCCCGGACAAAGGCAATATATTTTTTCTTAACCTGATGGTTTTTAAATTGGATTTCCATTTTTTTTAAGGTGTTAACATCTTTGGCATAAATGATTAACCCTGAAGCCTCGCGGTCAAGCCGATGGCAGGGATAGGCCTTTTGGCGCGGAGTCAAGTTCCCCAGCATTTTATTAATTAAATTGGTTAACGTATGTTTTTCATTTTTAGGGGTGGGGACGACCAGTAAACCGTTCGGTTTATTGACCACCAACAGATGCGAGTCTTCAAAAATAATGGGTAAGGGAAGCATCGGCATTAAAAGGAGACCTTATCACATATCTAATCCCGTCAAGGCGGGACAGGTTTCAACTAAACGTGGGATAACTTCTAATAACATCATAGTTAATTTGTATTGCGTTTCAGATTTACGACATTTCCAGAAAACTCTTTGTTTCCCAATAAGATGGCCTTTTCCATCCGGCGGGAACTGTTCCTTGTTCCGCAAAATCCTATTGTGTTCTGTGCCATTTTCTCCCAACGACCGGACCATCTATGGTTTCCGGGTTAACACCGGGCCATTGGATAATTATCTTCCGGGCATCACTTCCTGTATCGATGCCATAGATTGTGCCTTCTTCGTTAAAAATAAAGGTCCGATACCCGGTTTCACCGTATTTAACCGGATAAGCGGTAAAAGCGAATTTGGATTCATTAAGCGCCTTAACGCCCTTAAATTCATTCTGGTTATAAAGATTACCATTTTCATCTCTTTCCATCGCCCGGAATAAATATCCACTCGCCGGCACTGCAGTTTGTGTAATGCCTGTCCATAATTCAATGATTCCTTTGCCAAAGACATCATCCGCGGCCGCTGCGGCATCAGCCCGAACAAAAGTTAAGTTTATTAACGGATTCACACTAGTTATTTCTTTTAACGGGTTTTTTAGCATTATCATTCGGTAAAGACAGGAAATATCATAGGTCCAGTAATCTTTTTTACCATTACCATCCAGGTCATAGTGAACCCACATTGCCTCACAGGAAACGAGACTGCGTAGTCTGGACTCTGCAGATATCTCGTTATATGAAAGTGTATGAGAATTTCGAGGAATAGAAATATACAAAAAATATGCCAGTGCAATTAATAATACCCCACCCACCATTATTTCCCACATTTTCCATTTTCTCATTTTATTTCTCCTTTTCTTTTTTATAACCGTCTTTTGATTGTCGCGAGCACCTGTTTATCTATACGCCTATTGCTACCGGTATGTTACCAATTAACGATTTAGATTTCAATATGATTTTGCCAGCCCTTCGGCGGGTTGAACGAAAGATATTTTTCCTTATTTCCCTGATTTAATAATCCGGCCCATTTTTGATGATTGGAATAAAAATTGATTGATTCAACCAGTTTTACTTCTGTGAGCGGATATTTTTGGGACGTCTGAGGCGGATTTAAAGCGTTGATAATCACCGGAATTTTCTGCCAGTCAAATCCCATTAACCGGCTGGCGCAAATATCCACGGCGACCGGGTCAAAACCGGCCAGTAAAAC
>CAKKQI010000248.1 GCA_919901895.1 Candidatus Brocadiaceae bacterium
ACGATTAAATGTTATTATTAATGTTTCAGCCAAAGGACTGATTCGTCCTCTGGCGAAAAAAGGCAATGCCGATATTCCTTTATTTATAAAACGATGTCACTTCGGTATATTTTTTAGAACAAGTATTCCTAACGGTGGAATGGTTAAAGAAACAGAATAATTATAACTGTGAGACGGGATCGGCTCGGTCTTGACACCGCCCAGATTCCCCTGGCCGCTGCCGCCATATTCACGGGCGTCACTGTTTAATATTTCTATCCAGTGACCCTCGGACGGAACACCGATTCTATAATGATACTGCGGGACCGGCGTAAAATTACCAATAACTAATACTGTTTTGTCGGTTGATTTTCCGTGTCTGAGGAAACTGATAATACTTTTTTCCCAGTCGTTGAAATCTATCCATTTGAAGCCGGCCGGTTCAAAATCAAGTTCGTGCAGAGCCGGTTCGTTTTTATAAAGATGGTTAAGGTCGCGGACCAGTCGTTGAATGCCTTGATGGGTGTCATACTGGAGAATGTGCCAGTCCAGACTGTTTTCGTGGTCCCATTCTTTCCACTGGCCGAATTCATTGCCCATAAACAGAAGTTTTTTACCCGGATGGGTGAACATAAAACCGAATAGCAGCCGCAGGTTGGCGAATTTTTGCCAGTCATTACCCGGCATTTTGCTAAAGAGGGACCCCTTGCCGTGCACCACTTCATCATGAGAGATAGAGAGAATAAAATTTTCAAAAAAAGAATACATAATACTGAAAGTTAATTCATTATGATGGTGTTTACGATAAATGGGGTCCTGGGAAAAATAATGAAGGATGTCATGCATCCAGCCCATATTCCATTTCATTCCGAAACCAAGCCCGCCCAGATCAGGCGGGCGGGAGACCATCGGCCAGGCGGTTGATTCTTCGGCAATCGTCTGGATATCCGGATGCTCCTGATAGGCCGCTTCATTAAAACGTTTCAGAAAACCGATGGCTTCCAGATTTTCCCGTCCGCCGTATTTATTGGGGATCCATTCTCCATTTTTACGGGAATAATCCAGATAAAGCATGGACGCCACCGCATCAACCCGCAGTGCGTCAATATGATATTTTTCCAGCCAGAAAATGGCGCTGCTGATTAGAAAATTACGGACTTCATTCCGGCCGTAATTAAAAATATAACTATGCCAGTCCGGGTGCCATCCTTTACAGCGGTCCGCATGTTCATAAAGATGCGTTCCGTCAAAATAGGCGAGTCCGTGTTCGTCCGAGGGAAAATGAGACGGCGTCCAGTCCATAATTACGCCGATGTCCTGTTGATGAAGATAATCTATCAGGTACATAAAGTCTTGAGGGGTGCCGTAGCGGCTGGTGGGCGCAAAATAGCCGACGGCCTGATATCCCCATGAGCCGTAGAAGGGATGCTCCATTACCGGAAGTAATTCCACATGGGTAAACCCCATATTTTTAACATACTCGGCTAGAGCCGGCGCCATTTCTCGGTAGGTCAGGAAACGATTATTTTCTTCAGTGATTCTCCGCCAGGACCCCAGATGCACTTCGTAGATGGAAACAGGGGCATTTAAATTGTTATGATTATGACGGTTTTTCAGCCATTCGTTATCGCCCCATTGATAATCTAAATCCCAGACAACCGAAGCGGTTTTCGGGGAGATTTCCCAGTAAAAAGAAAAAGGGTCGGCTTTATTGGCCGTATAATTAGCCTGCCCCGATTTCAGCGCGGGTTCTTTGGAAACGACCTGATATTTATAAAGGCAACCGTTGGTGATTCCCGGGATAAATCCTTCCCAGATACCGGAATTGTCCCACCGAACGGCTAACGGGTGTGATTGAGTATTCCAGCCGTTAAAATCACCGATGACCGAAACACTTTTGGCGTTGGGCGCCCAAACAGCAAAATAAGTACCTTTAAGGCCGTTTACGGTAATAAGGTGCGAGCCCAATTTCTCGTAAATCCGAAAATGATTACCTTCTTTAAAAAGATGGATATCGTAATCAGTGAATAAACTGAATTCGTGGCTGATACCGGAGAGGCGCGGTTCTTTTTTTTGCAGCATATTATGACGGCGTTAATTTTTTATGCTTCTATTATACTATTGGCCGTGATCGAAAGCAAGTTTTAAGGCCGGTTGCAAAATATTAAAAATTTATTAGAATTCTTAATAGCAAGAAAATTATATTGACAAAATATAAATATATGCTAATATTTGAATATATAAATAAAATCAGGAGGTTTTATGGAACAAAAACTTTATGAACTGCACGCTCAAATGTGCCGGATTTTTACTTCCCCGAAACGGCTGGAAATACTTAATCTTCTCAGGCACAAAGAATTATCGGTCGGGGCGCTGGTCAAACGGGCCAAAGTTCCCCAGGCTAACATCTCGCAACACTTAAGCATTTTAAGGGAAAAAGGCATTGTGGAAACCAGAAGGCAGGGCGTGACGATTTACTACTCCCTGGCTAATTCCAGGATTATTAAGGCGTTTGATATTATCAGGGAAATACTTCTGGAAAAATTAGCCCGGGACGAAAAACTATCTTTTAGGTTGCGTAAAGGGATGAAAAGTTAATATTATGAATCCGTGTGAAAATTTTGTCCGCCGAAGATTTATCAGGCAGGTTTTGATGGCTATTGTTTTTACGGCAATCCTTATCGCCGGCTGGTATTATCCTCTTTTAGGATATTTTATTCCCCTGTGTATGTTATCAGGGATGGGGATTGCTTTTTTTAAAGGTAGGAAATGGTGTGATTGGTATTGCCCGCGAGGAAGTTTTTTTGATAGCGTCATCAAGCCGGTTAGTCCGGCCAAAGAAATACCGGCCTTTTTCAAGAAATCACCGTTAAGAATCGCGATGTTTTCATTTCTGATGCTGATGATGACGGTTCAAATTATTAAGCGCTGGCCTGACCCTTATAAAATAGGAATATTTTTTATAATCCTTCTGACCGCCACCACTATCTTAGGGGTATTTCTGGCCCTGATTTTTCATCAGCGGACCTGGTGTTGTTTTTGTCCGATCGGCTCAATGGGGTACTGGATTGGGCGAAATAAATATCCTTTAAAAATAGATTCTAAACTCTGCACCGAATGTCAACTCTGTTATAAAGTTTGTCCTATCCGGATTGCTCCCTTTGCTTTCAAAAAAGCAGAGGTGGCGGTGGTTAAAGATGGGGACTGTTTGAAATGCCGTCTTTGCGTGGAAGCCTGTCCTCAAAAGGCCTTAAGATTTTAAAGAATATTTTGATATAGTTTGGGGTGAGTGACGGGGTTCGAACCCGCAACCACCAGAGCCACAATCTGGTGCTCTAGCCAATTGAGCTACACCCACCATAAATAGCGAGTCATTAGGGGGTAAGAGAAATCCCGCCTGTCCCGATTTTATATCGGGGACCTTTCGGGATTGAGCTACACCCACCATAAATAGCGAGTCATTAGGGGGTAAGAGAAATCCCGACCTTTCGGGATTGTCAGCCAAAGGACTGATCCCGCCGAGGCGGGAAGCTACACCTACCATATATAAATTTTGCTTTGCAAAATTTATATATGTATAGCAGATTTTTCTTCAGACGTCAAGGTTAGTGTGAAATTCTAATGTCTAAAAGGTGCATTTCCGTTTTAGTGAAGCGACCACAAGGGTCGCAGCTACTCGCCAAAGGACGAGTCCGTCCTCAGGCGGACAACAAATATGTAGCGGCGGGGTGGCGCTTTTGTCGCCATGGCGCGTCCGGCGCCACTTGTCCCCGCCTTCTAACTTAAGAAAGGTCGATCGCAGGCTCAACCAGCCGAGATGATTTCTTTTAAAACTCTAACGACTTCTTTATCAATCAAGCCGTGTTTGATTTCCAGTTGCAGGAGTTTGAAGGCCTGGTCCGGAGACAGTCTTTTGCGATAAGGCCGGTCTTCATTTAAGGCGGTAAAAATATCTGACACCGCAATAATCCGGGCCGCCAGCGGAATTTCTTCTCCTTTTAATTTAAAAGGATAGCCGGTTCCGTTCAGCCGCTCGTGGTGTAAAGCCGACCAGCGGGCAATTTCCTCAAAACCGTCGATTAATTTTAGCGTCTGGTAAGTATAATAAGGATGCCTTTTGATAATATCATATTCTTCCTTGGTTAACACGCCAACTTTTTCCAGGATTTCATCCGGAATAGATAGTTTTCCTAAATCATGTAAAAGAGAGGCGATCTTTATTTTCTTTAGATCTTCCGATGAAAAATTAAACGCCATGGCTATTTTTACGGTTAAAGCGTGGACGTCATAGGAATGAGTATTCGTATAATGACTTTTACCATCAGTCACGGTTGTAAAGACACTCGCCACTTTGATGACATCATCAAGAGAAAGATAATCTTTCTTGCCTGAGGTAGCCGGCGAACATTCTCGTAATATTTTATCAAGATGACAATTGGTTAAATCAAGCCAGAAACTTTCCGTTCGGCTGACATGTTTTAAGACGGCTGTTAATTCGGGATTAAACCAGGTGCCGGAATATTCGGAAATTTTTTTCAGGACGAAGTCCTGTTGAGCCAGGATGTATTGATCATTGGATAATAATACTTCCAGACGGTCTGCCAGTCCGATAATCTGGCTGAGCCAAGGTATGTTTCGTTTAATCACGCCGGATTTATTAGGACCAAGCCAGCGGTCATGATGATGATAGACTAAATTTGCAATATCGGCAAAAAAGGGTGATTCTTTTAAAATGGTTTGTCCATAAGTGGTATGCGCCTCCCCACCGGTGTATAAATAGTCCATCATCATCAATTTGTCGCGGGAGGAAGTAACCCCGATATCATGTAATAGCGCAGCATAAAATAATTTGCTCAGGTCTGTTTTCCTCAGACCCAGGCTTTCCCCAAATCTGATGGCTATTAAAGCCACTCTGGAATGATGATATCTGGTTCTGGGTGTTAATAAATCCAGGGCCTGCGATAAAGCAATGATTAAATTATCAAATCTTATTTTTAACATAACTTATCAATACCCCCGCCCCGATTCGAACGGGGAACCTACTGGTTCGAAGCCAGCCACTCTATCCAATTGAGCTACGGGGGCATAAATAGTGAGTCCTTGCCCGTATCAGCCAGAGGCTGACCAGCCTTTGGCTGGAGCGAAATCCCGACCTTTTCCCGACCGGGTTTGCTTCATTGATGCTACTTCAGGGACCCCGTCGGGACGGGGCGGGGTTGTCAGCCGAAGGACTGATCCCGCTTCGCCCCACCTGGGCGGGGCGGACGGGGAGCTACGGGAGTAGGAAAATTTTTCGGCCGAAAATTTTTATACTTTATAATATACTTAACTTATAATACCTGTCAAAGTAAATTGACAAAATAATATTTTATATTATAATACTTTTCTCGGCTGATTAAATAAATCTTATCAGGTAAAATTTATAATGAAAACTATTTCTATTGTCGGTTGTTCCAATAGCGGAAAAACCACGGTCCTGATAAAATTAGTCAAAGATCTAACTCGGCAGGGCTACCGGATCGGCACCGTTAAACACGATGCGCATACCTTTGAAATAGACCATCCGGGCAAGGATTCCTACCGTCATTTTCACGCGGGCAGTCAAATGACGATGATCATTTCCCCTGAAAAAATTGCCCTCGTGCAGCGGCTCCCTAAACCGTTGAAATTAAAAGAAGCGGTTAATCGATACTTCCGTAAGGATGACGTTGACCTGGTTATTACCGAAGGGTTTAAACGGCAGAACCAGCCCAAGATTGAAGTGGTGCGTCAGGTCGTCAGCCAGCAGCCGATTTGTACGCCGGCTGATAAAGTAATCGCTTTTATTACTGATGTGTCAATATCTGGTTTTAAAGGCAAGCCCAGGTTTAAGTTAAACGAAATTAAAAAAATAGCGGATTTTATTGAGAGGAAATTTTTATGAGCGGCGCAGAGAAAAAAATAGGGTTGGTGCAGGTGAAAATTAACGGAAAAATAGTGCCGATTAAAGGGTTTGTCCAGGATTTTATCGGGTTTGCCATCCTGGGAATGCTACAGAGTTTAAGAGATATTCCGGAGCCGCAGGAAGTGGAGATTAAGATTAAAAAGTGATGAATAAAACTGCTGTGAGCGGGATTATTTTAGCGGGTGGCGAGAGCCGGCGGCTGGGGCAGGATAAGGCCTTTTTAACGCTTGGGTCTAAAACGCTTACGGAAATTATCCGGGATAAATTAAAATCAGTTTTAGGTGAAGCGGAATTAATTATTTCTGCCAACCAGTTGGAAAAGTATAAAAATTTTAAACGCTTGAGCCCCGCCGTGGCGGGGACTGATTCGTCTCCGCTAAGGCGGGGCGAAAAAATAGTGCCTGATGTTTTTCCGGAACGCTCCAGTTTGAACGGCATTTATTCGAGTCTTCGGGCAGCTGAAAATTTCTACGGGTTTGTCATCGCCTGCGATCTGCCGCTCGTTAATCCTGAATTTATTAAATACCTGATAAATCAACGGGAAGAATATGATGTGGTTATCCCGGAAAGCTTAACCGGACTGGAACCGCTCTGCGCAGTTTACTCTAAAAATTGTCTATCTTTGATGGAACGGCAGTTGAAAAACAAGAATTTTAAGATTATCGAATTTTTTCCGGAAATAAAACTTAAGGTGATTAATCTGAAAAAAATAGATTGGTTGAAAAGTCCGGAAGAAGCCGGGATTTTTAATATTAATACGATTGAAGATTATACCTGTTTGCTAAAGCAAAAAAAAATAGCTGGTTCTCCGTAACTCTTGAATCTGTGTAATCAGCAGTTAGGAAAATGATATGAAAGAAGACAGTAACATTCGGGTTAGATTTGCCCCGAGTCCGACCGGTTATCTGACCATCGGCGGCGCCCGGACGGCTTTGTTTAATCACCTTTTCGCCCGTCATTACCAGGGAAAATTAGTCCTCCGGATTGAAGATACCGACCGGGTTCGTTCCACCCCGGAAGCCACCCAGATGGTGCTGGATAGTTTAAATTGGCTGAAAATTGATTGGGATGAAGGTCCTTATTACCAGAGTCAACGGCTTGATATTTATAAAGACTACGCCCAAAAATTGCTTGAAACCGGTAAGGCGGTTTACGAAGAAGATCCTCATAAAGGCAAGGCCATCGTTTTTAAAATAAAAGAAGACGCCAAAATTAGTTTTAAAGATTTGATTCACGGTAACATTACCTTTGAGGCGGATAATATCGGCCGGGAGGGATATCTCGTCCTGATAAAATCGGACGGCTTCCCGACTTATAATTTTGCCTGCGTGGTAGATGACAGCGAGATGGGGATTACCCATATTATCCGGGGTGACGACCATATTTCTAATACGCCCAAACAAATCGCCCTTTATGAAGTCCTGGGAAAACCCGTTCCGCAATTTCTCCATATTCCTTTAATCCTGGGTGAAGACGGTTCCAAACTGAGTAAACGGCACGGGCATACTTATGTGATGGAATATCAAGAGCAGGGATATTTATCAGAAGCAGTATTTAATTTTCTCTCACTGCTGGGGTGGGCGCCCGGTGATGATACGGAACTGATGAGCCGGGAAGAGATTATTAAACGTTTTACCATCGAACGGGTCAGCCATACGCCGGCCAAATTTAATCTAACCAAACTGACCTGGATGAATAACCAGTATGTCAAAAAAATGGACCCACCGACTCTAGCTACTCTGGTTAAACCATTTTTAACTAAAGCCGGGTATGACCTGACGTCTGTGCCGGAAACAAAACTTATCAGGTTGATAGACCTTTATCGTGAACGGGTTAAGACGCTGGCTGAATTTGGCGAGGCGACTAAATTTTTCTTTAATTCGGAAATTAATTACGATGAAGAAGCGGTCAGTAAAATTTTACGTCCGCCTGGGACGAAAGAAATACTGGCCGACGTTTTGAACGGGTTAAAGGAAACGCCTGATTTTACGATACCGAATCTGGAAAATTGCCTGCGTCATCTAACCGAGCGAAAAAAAATAAAGTTTAAAGTGTTTTTGGAACGCGCTTTAAAAGAGGGCGCGGATTACATT
>CAKKQI010000249.1 GCA_919901895.1 Candidatus Brocadiaceae bacterium
AGCAATTACTGATTAGCACAGATATTTCTTGTCAATTAATTTGTCATTTGAATGGACATTTTAATTGACATATGATATACTTTAGTAAACGGGAAATGAGGTGATAAATCTATGATAACCATTAAAGAAAATACCACGTTAGTGGGTGTTTCGGAACTCCGCAAAGGAATTGAAAAAATACTGCAAAAAGCCAGAAAAGGGCTGGTTATTATTGAGAAAAGACATAAGCCCGCCGCCGTACTGATGTCCAATCAAGAATACCAGGATATTCAAAATATTATGGAGACCGCCGAAGATATCGTCTTGGGATTTATTGCTCAGGAGAGGTTTAAAAACAGCAGGGAAAAAGATTATATCAATATTAAGAATCTTCTTAAATAAAAAGTTCAATGCGGCAAGTAAAAATTCATCGTTTAGTTGTTGACGAAGATTTTAAAAAAGTTGACCATTCCGACCGTTCAGTCATCCTTAAAGCAACTTACAAAAAATTAAGTATCGCTTCTGAAAAATACGGCTCGCCTCTCCGGGGCGAATTAAAGGGATATTGGAAATTAAAAATATTGCATTATCGCGTTGTTTACAGAATAGAAAAAGATACGGTGCAGGTTCTGGTATTAAAAGTCAGCCTGCGGCGCGATGAAGCAGTTTACAAAGAAATGCTGCTGCGTCTAAGGAAATTATAATCCATCGGCTATATGAATTTAATTAAAAAACTTATCCGGTTATCCCAGCCGCCTTCATTGGCGTTGAATACCGCGGCGCGGAAAAATTACCGGAAATTTTCAGAGTTGGTCCGGTTGAATAATTCAACCCCGTTAGTCCTTTGTCTGGGCAGCGGCGAAAAAAGCGGCGCCGGAATGGCCGGTTTAGCCGGGGTTATCAAAGATAAAATGGTCTGTTTGGATATCGCCGCTGTTCCCGATATTGATGTCAACGGTGATGGTCAATATCTTCCTTTTAAAGGGGAAATTTTTGACGGCGTCATTATTCAGGCCGTTCTGGAGCATGTGCAAAAACCGTTCCGGATAATCAGGGAATCCGCCCGGATTTTAAAAACCGGCGGTTATATCTACGTAGAAACGCCTTTTTTGCAGGCGGAACACGGCGCGACCGATTATCAACGATACACGTTGGACGGCTTAAAAAATTTATTAAAAGATTTTCGCCTGGTTCAAAGCGGCGTTTGTGTCGGTCCGACTGCTGCTTTAATTAATAATGCGCATTCGTATTTTTCATTGCTGTTTTCGCTTAACATGGAAATATTATGGAAATTCTGGCGGGTTATTTTCGGCTGGTTCTTTTTCCCTTTTAAATATCTTGATTTACTGGCGGCCGGGATTGATAAAGCGTCTCTTTCAGCCGGCGCTTTTTATTATCTGGGGCGAAAACAATGAGCGTTTTTTTATGGCAATAAAAAATATTTTATTTGACTTCGTTCGAAAATACCGGAAATTGTCGGTTGTCATTGGTTCTTTTCTGTTCTGTTTCATCGTCAGTGAAATAATTTGCCGCTTGAGTTATAATCCGGCGTCGTTTTATACTTATCACCCGAGTCTTTTTAAAACATTGCGGCCGAATGCCCGCGGTATCTATGATTTTGAGGGATACGCCCGGGTTCGCATCAATGCCCAAGGCCTGCGCGATCATGAATATGATTACGAAAAAAAGAAAGGAGTTTTCCGGATTGCCGTGCTGGGTGATTCTTTTACCGAATCCCTGCCGGTGCCCCTGGAAAAAACATTCGTCAAACTTTTGGAAAAAAAATTAAACAGCGGCGGACGGGAAACCGAAGTGATAAATTTCGGCTGTTCTGATTACGGCACCGCGCAGGAGTATTTGATGTGGCGCGAGGAATCTAAAAAATACCAGCCTGACTTGGTTATTTTGGCCTT
This sequence comes from Candidatus Brocadiaceae bacterium, assembly GCA_919901895.1. Classification (GTDB taxonomy): domain Bacteria; phylum Planctomycetota; class MHYJ01; order JACQXL01; family CAKKQI01; genus CAKKQI01. The sequence continues at coordinate 1,893 of CAKKQI010000249.1, forward strand.
TTGCACGATTAATGATATCAGAAATAACCATCGGGCTTTTTATCAGGATAATCGTCCTTTTTTCCGGCTTCAACCGGATGGTTCTTTGGCCGAATCGTCTGAAATTCCATCGCCCGGCGTAATCAGAAATCTGAAAAACCAAATAACCGGATTTTCGTATTTTATGCACTTTCTGGCGTCCAAAAAGATGCAAATCGTGGTGA
>CAKKQI010000250.1 GCA_919901895.1 Candidatus Brocadiaceae bacterium
GGGCCGCCCACCGGCCGTTGCCGTCCATAATAATCGCGATATGCTGCGGTAAATTTTTGGGAAGTTCCATCTTTTATAATAAAATTATCTGATTGCGTTCTGAACCAACGGAAACCATCTTGATTTTGACACCAAGCGACTGGCTGATAAATTCCAGGTAACGGCGGGCTTGGGCCGGCAGTGGCCGGTATTTTTTTATCATACTGAGATCGGTTCCCCAGCCGGGAAATTCTTTATAAACGGGCCGGCATTTCGCCAGGAAGGTTAAATCAGCCGGAAAATCCTTATAAATCTTATTTTTAAACCGGTAGCCCGTGCAGAGTTTAATTTTTTTGAAAGGACTCAAGATATCCAGTTTCATTATGACCAGTTCGGTCACGCCGTTAATTTCCACCGAATATTTAGCGCTGACTAAATCAAGCCAGCCGCAGCGTCTGGGCCGGCCGGTGGTGGCGCCGAATTCGTTGCCGATTTTCCTCAAACGTTCGCCTTCCTCGCCGGTTAACTCGGTTGGAAACGGCCCTTCACCCACCCGCGTGGCATACGCTTTCAAGATGCCGACCACCCGGTTAATCCGCTGGGGCGCAATGCCCGTGCCGGCGCAGACACCGGAAATATCGGAATTGGAAGAAGTAACAAACGGGTAAGTCCCAAAATCAACGTTAAGAAGTGTTCCCTGGGCACCCTCCAGAAGAATCCGCCGGTTGACCTCAACCGCCTTCTGAATTAATACCCGCGTATCGCAGACATACGGTTTTAATAACTGAGCATAGATTTGATAATCACGATAAATTTTTTGAAAGTTCAGCGGCTGATAATGCGAATTTTGGCCGAGCAGCCTATTTTTATCAATTAAATTTTGTTGGAGTCGTTTTTTAAAATAGGCCGGTTGATAAAGGTCAACCACCCGCAGGCCGACGCGGGCGCATTTGTCCGTATAGGCCGGCCCGATCCCCAAGCCGGTCGTGCCGATTTTGTCGCTCCCTTTTTGTACTTCAGACAGTTGGTCCAGAATTTTATGATAAGGCAAAACCAGATGGGCGCGGTCGCTGATATATAAATTATTTTTAACGGAAATACCCCGTGCGGTTAATTCTTTAATCTCTTTTAACAATTGCGCCGGGTCAATGACCACCCCATTGCCAATCACGCATTTTACTCCTGAATGCAGAATACCGGAAGGAATTAAATGTAAAATAAATTTCTGGTTGCCCCGGACAACGGTGTGGCCGGCATTACTGCCGCCCTGGAAACGGACGACTAAATCGTGTTGGGCGGCCAGGTAATCAACGATCTTACCTTTACCCTCATCACCCCATTGGATACCGATTACGCAGGTTAATGGCATATTTTTTTATTCCAGTTCCCCTAAAAAATCCTGGGCCTTAGAAGCGGCTGGTGTATCGGAATGCTGCTTGAGAAGTCCTTTGCAGGCCGAGACTAATTGCGCAATAACACTTTCGTTCTTCTTACGGCACTTCTCGCAATGGTTAATTTCCAGCGGTTTATCTGACTGGCAGGGTTTAAGACTTTCTTTTATCTTCTCGATCTTCTGCCATTCGCGGTCGGCCTTGAGGGCGTCCTGAAAGACTTTATCATTTTTCAATTCATCTAAAGTCTTCTGGGAATCGTCGCCGATTGCATGCCCCTTAAATTGTTCGGCCAAGTTACGGCAGGTTTCATAATACTGCAGCGGTTCTTTGTCCTTGAGGCCTTCGGCCTTCAGTTTAAGCTGATGGCTATATTTCCCCAGCCGCGCCATTAACTTTTCCGCCTCCTCTTTTTCCTCAGGGTTTTCACTCTGAACTTTTTTTTCCAGTTGCAACATTATATTACCCAACCCTTTACGCTGGCAAATCTGCTGGGCAAGGGATTTAAGTTTTTTATACGGACCTTCTCCAATCAAAGGGTCGGGCGCATTGTTTATCGCCTCTTCCAATTTTTTAGCAATCACATTTATCTCGTCACTGGAACTGCCTTTGTAAATAAGTTCACCCCGGTGGTTAAAAAGGGCGAAGTGCGGAAGCAGTTTCTCCGCAAAAGTCAGTCCTTTGACATCACCGTGCTGGTAGATGGGATAATTAACTTTTAATGATTTACAGTGGGCGATGACCTTTTCCTTGGGTTCGTTCTGACGGTGAAACCCGATGAAGATAAACGGCTTGGTGCTATATTTCTTCACAAATTCCACCATCTGGGGCATTGACCCCCGGCAACGGGAACAATTGACGCCCCAGTATTCAACCGCGACCACATGGTCCGCCAAATCCTCTTTGGTAATTTCTTCCCCATACACAAATTCGCCCAGATTAATATTATTAACAGTAATCGTTTCCTCAGCCCGACCAAGCAAAACAATACTTGACATAATGATTAAAACTAAGCAAATAACTTTTTCTAATCGCATACCTTTTGTCCCTCCTATGAAACCCGTAGACGATAATCTCATTTATCCTGCATTAAGGAATAAACGCAGAGATCACCGCACATTGAACAGACTTTATCGTGAGCGGGTTTGCGACTCTCGCGCAGTTCTTTGGCTTTTTTCGGATCAAGCGATTCGCTGATTTGATGAGTCCAATCCTGTTTACGCCGGTATTCGGAAAACCGTTTATTATCTTCCCAGGCGCCGGGTACACCCTTGGCAATATCAGCCGCGTGGGCGGCGATGCGGGCGGCGATGACTCCTTCACGCACATGTTCAACGAGCGGCAAGCCCAGATGTTCCATCGGGGTAACGTAACAAATAAAATCAGCACCGGCCCAGGCGGCCAAGGCGCCGCCGATAGCCGAAGTAATATGGTCGTATCCCGGAGCGCGGTCGGTTACAATCGGTCCGAGCACGTAAAGCGGCGCGCCGTCACAAAGCCGTTTTTGCAACTGCACCTGCGCCTGGATCTGGTTTAGCGGCACATGCCCCGGACCTTCAATCATCACCTGAACGCCAGCCGTCCGGGCCTTTTTACCTAATTCAGCCAGCACTAACAACTCATGCACCTGCGCCCGGTCAAAGGCATCGGCCAACGCACCGGGCCTCAACCCATCACCCAGACTTAAAGTAACGTCATATTCCCGCGCAATCTCCAGCACCCGGTTAAACTTTTCATAAAACGGATTTTCCTGACCGGTTAATTTCATCCAGGCCGCTAAAATCGTGCCGCCCCGGCTGACAATGCCGGCCACCCGATTATCCTCTTCCAGATCTTTAAGAACAGCGCGAGTTACACCGCAGTGAACGGTCATAAAATCCACTCCGGCTTTGGCTTGGTTTTCAATCGTTTTAAAAATAGTTTCTTCGGTCAGGTTCTTGATAAAAGAATGGTTTGGGAAAGAAGTTTTGTCCGCCGATGAAGCGGAAAAGTTTTTTTGTTTAACCGACAAAGCCGCCTCGTAAATAGGAACGGTCCCAAAAGCAATCTTGGCGTGTTCTAACAAAGTTTCTCGGATTTTTGGAATATCACCGCCGGTGGAAAGGTCCATCACCGCATCGGCCCCGGCTTCTTCCGCCACCCGTAATTTAGCCAGTTCTTCGTTCGGGTCGGTATAATCAGAAGAAGTCCCTAAATTAGCATTGACTTTGGTCGCCAGTCCGGTTCCAACTCCGCAGATAAATTTCGGTAGACAACGACCTTCATGGTCGTTGATTGCTTGAGATTTACCAGATATTTTATCCCAGCGCAAGCGGTTGGAAAGAATGACCACCTGACCGCGGGCGACGAGGTCCCTGAGTTGAGACGGATTTATTTTTTCCTGCCGGGCGACCAGTTCCATCTGCGGGGTAATCTCGCCGGCCCGGGCCATTTCTAATTGCGTCATAATAGGTTCCAGTGATTACACAGATAGTTCGATATTACTCACCACAAGTTCGGGCAAAAGATTACCTTGACAAATAATCGGATGCTCACGATGTCATTATAAAAAACTACTTCTCACTGTCAAGTCTTATCTTGAAATGGCCTTTGGTAATTTTTCTAAAAGCATCTAACATAATCTCGCTAAACCAGAATTATTTTACGCTTACTTATCCCGATAGCTATCCGGAGGCAGTCAGGCGAATAGGTTAAATATTATTTCCGGTTCGACGGTATTTGTGTATATTCGCTATCTTAATTATTTTTATTAGCGGTTATAAATTTTCTTAACTTACCTTCCATGATTTGCTAAACTTGTAATATGAAAACCAAACCGCCCGGCCTGTTCCGCAAGGTATTCCGCCCGCATTTTGTCTTGATTGATTTAGAAAGCCGGCTTAAAGGCACCCGCTGGGGGCATATCGCAATCGAGTTATTTACCAATAGCATTCATTTCCCGCTGGCAAATATGCTTGTTGAATTTTTAAGCGAGGGCTTCGAGGAATTCGCGAAAGAACCCGACCGTTATATCATTATTCCGGTTGCTTTAGTCCAGGCGTTTTTTCTTGGTTCCTGGCATTATAAAAATAATCCTAAACCTCTGGTGGGCAATCTGATCGGCCCCTTGCTTTACACCCTCTTTGAAATAATATTTGAAGGCATCGGATTTTTTGGGGAACCGCAACATATCGCTTACTGGGTATTTTCATTCTTAATCGGCCTGTTGCAACAATTAAGAGTTTATTTGCGCGGCCGGTTCCTGAGTATTCTTATTCTGTTTGAAAATATCGTCCGTGCCGGCATACTTCTGGTAATGTACTGGATTCTGGAATCGCTGACCACGCCAAAATATAGTTCCCCGGCCGTATTTCTCTCTGAAAAAGAACATATTTTCATCACAGCCACCATTTTTTTGTTCGGTGTGGTGATCGGCCTGGCCAATATTTATGCATCTCATTATTTTATCATACTTCAGGAAACCGCCGCGCAATTGAAAAAGTATTCGGAATGGTTGTTCGGCCGGGAAATTTTATCAAAAGCTGTTCCGGACCACGGTGTGCTGGCTTTGCAATCCCAAAACCGCACGGTATTTTTTATGGACATCCGCGGGTTCACGGCCTGGAGCGAATCCCAACCGCCGGAAAAAGTTGTCGCAATGCTTAATACTTATTATGAAACAGCCGAAAGAATCTGGACAAAATATCCTTTTGTGAAAATCAAGTTTTCAGGTGATGAAATAATGATCGTCTTCCCTTCAGCCGAAACCGCCGCCCGGGCCGCCGTTGAGATATCCAAAGAAACCGGCAAAATCTTAAAATTATACGGCCTTAGGACCGGTATCGGATTACACTCCGGCCGGCTGGTGGAAGGATTGATAGGCAGCCGTGACGTTAAAATTTATGACGTCATCGGCGACACGGTCAACACGGCTAAAAGAATTTGCGACGCTGCCGGACCGGACGAAGTGCTGATTTCTCAAAATGTGTATACCGAACTCGGCGCTTCAGCCAGCCCCGATATTATCGGGGCCAACGGATTACCAGCGCAAACAATTTCGGTAAAAGGTAAAATTGAACCTTTAACGCTATATTTATTACTTGTCCCACCACCGGAGGGGAAGAAAGTTATCCGCTGAATTCGCCGATTAAAATTTTATTCTTTTCTTTGAAAGTAAATAAATCTTCCTGTTTTTTTGTCCGGACCGCGCTATCTTTTAAATCCAGAATCATCTCCGCCGGCGAAGCATACTTATTCCTCCGACCAAAGTGCGTATAACAGGGTGAAATCACTTCCAGAAACGAAAAACCCGGCACGGAAAACGCTTTTTTAAGATATTTAATCAGTTCCCGGGTATGCCAAACCGTCGTCCGCGCCACGTAAGCATTATCAGAACTGCTCGCTCCCAAAACCAGTTTACATAAATCAAAAGGCGGTTCCGATGAACCGGCCGGAGTGGTGCTGGTGCGCGCCCCGATGGGTGTGGTCGGAGCCAGCTGCCCACCGGTCATTCCGTAAATATTATTATTGGCGCAGATGATCGTCAGGTTAATATTCCGCCGGGCGGCGTGAATCAAATGATTCCCGCCGATCGCTGATAAATCGCCGTCGCCGCTCACCACCACGACTTTCAGTTTCGGGTTAAATAATTTTATACCGGTCGCAAAAGCCACCGGCCGGCCGTGGGTGGTATGTATTGTATCAGCGGCAAAGTGCGGACTCGGGATCCAGGCCGCACAACCGATGCCGGAAACAAAAACCATCCGGTCAATATCTAATTCCAGTTCATCAATCGCCCGCAGGATCGCCCCCATCAGGATTCCGTGCCCGCAACCGGTGCAGAAAGGCGTGGGAAAAGATTCGGGACGGATATATTTATCCAAATTTTTTAACATAAATCTACACCTCAAAGACATTCTTCATAAGTTGATTCCAATAATCCGGGACCAAGAAAACGGTGGACTTCAATACCGGAAGCAATTATCAGATTTGATAATGCATTAATTCTTTCCGTTATCACTCATAATCCTTTGTGTTCTTCGTGCTCTTTGTGGTAAGTAAGGCTAAAATTTCATCAGGCGTGATCACCTGTCCGTTGGTTTTATGATAAGGAATAACTTCGCACCGGATCAATCCGCCTAAGGCGGACTGGATTTCGCGGATAAGCTGCCCCTGGTTCATCTCCGGCACGATAATTTTTTTTACGCTCGGAGTCATCTCCTGAAAAATTTTCTCAGGAAACGGCCAGAGGGTTTTCAATCGGAGCAATCCGGCTTTAATCCCTTTTTCTCGAGCCAGCCGAACCGCGCGTAAGGCGCTCCGGGCCGTAAAACCGTAAGCCACCACCAGGATTTCGGCATCTTCTGATTCATAAGTTTCCCATTCAACGATTTTTTCCGCATTTTTTCTAATTTTATCACAGAACCGGTTTATTAAAACGGCGTGGGCTTCCGGCGCCTGAGTCCGACGATAACCCCATTCGTCGTGCGTGGAACCGGTTACCGACAGTTTCCGTCCTTGTCCGAACATCGGCATTGGGCTGGGAAGGTTATTAGCTGCGTTACTAAAAGGCGGGGTCTCAGATTTCCCGGCGCGCGGTATAACCGGAATATCTTCTTTAAGTTCTACCGTTTCTTTAAGATGACCGACGGCTTCGTCGGCCAGCAGGAAAACCGGCACGCGGTAAGTCTCGGCCAGGTTAAACGCCTTGATGGTAAATTCATACATTTCCTGAACCGACCAGGGGGAAAAAGCAATGATTTCATAGTCGCCGGGAGCGCCCCAACGCACTGACATTACATCGCCTGAAGCTGGTTTAGTCGCCTGTCCGGTGGACGGGCCGGCCCTCTGGACATTCACAATAACGCAGGGTGTTTCGGTCATTACCGCATAGCCGATATTTTCCAGCATCAAGGCCAGTCCCGGACCGGAGGTAGCGGTCATTGCCTTGGCCCCGGCCCAGACTGCGCCGATGACCGCCGCCAGAGAACCGATTTCGTCTTCCATCTGGACAAAAACGCCGTTCCCGACAGAATCGGGACAAGCCCCGCCTTCTGCGGGACAAGGATACTTCGGCAGCGTTTTAGCCATTTCTTCCATTATCTCGCTGGAAGGCGTAATCGGATAACCGGCGTAAAACCGGCAACCGGCTTTTAAGGCGCCTAAAACGCAGGCTTGGTTACCTTGTAAGTACATAGACTAATTTTAAGATTTTGAGATTTGGGGATTTAAATCTCCCCATCTCAAATCACTCAATCTCAAATTTTAACTTCTATCGCTAGATCAGGGCAATGCAGTTCGCATTCCAGGCAACCGATACATAATTCCGGATGTTCAACCAGAGCGATAAAATATCCTTTCGGGCCGGGGTCTTTCTGCATTTCAAAAACATTTTTCGGACAGATTTTCACGCAGATTTCACAACCCTTGCACCAATTTTGGTTGCTGGTTATTTTGAATTGCTTTTTTTTCATTTTGTTGTAGGCCCGGTCGCTAATACAGCGACCGTCCCGATGTCCATCGGGACGGTTTTAACCGTGCGGTTTAAGAGCACCCCGAAAGCTTTCGGGGTGCCTACATTATGATTAAGATTTTAACTGCTTCTTTTCAACACTTTCTCAAATATCTCCATTGCTTTATCAATATCATTTCTGGTTACAATTAACGGCGGGGCAAATCTAATCACGTTATCGCCGCAACCGAGAATCAGAATCCCTTGTTTGAAACATTTTTCCACGATTTTATTACGCCGGATCTGGTCTTTAATTTTAGTTTTCCTGCTTTTGACGATTTCCACGCCAATCATCAATCCTTTGCCGCGCACATCACCGATGAATTCGTATTTATTTTTCAGTTTAAGTAACCGGTTAAACAGATACGTACCCATTCGGTCCGCGTTGCGAATCAATCCGTTTTCCAATAATTCCATTGTTTTTGAAGCGGCCGCGCAGGCAACCGGATTTCCGCCAAAGGTATTCGCGTGCGCCCCGCCGGGCCAGGTGTGTAAATCAGCCCGCGAAACCATTGCGCTTAACGGCAATCCCGAAGCAATCCCTTTAGCGATACAAACAATATCCGGAACCGTCTTCCAGTATTCAATGGCAAACATCTTACCGGTCCGGCCCAGCCCGGATTGGATTTCATCAACCACCAGTAAAATTCCGTACTTATCACAGAGTTTTCTCAAGGCCTGAAAATAACCGTCCGGCGGAACGACATAACCGCCTTCGCCTTGGATCGGTTCAACGACGATCGCCGCCACTTCTTCCGGCGGCACCACTTTTTTAAACAGAACGTCTTCCAGATAACTAAGACAGGCGAAATTACATTTCGGATGCGTCAAGTTGAATAGACAACGATAGCAATAGGGATAAGGGATATGGGTGGTTTCCGGCAAAAGCGGGGCGAAATAGCGGCGTTGAACGGCTTTACTGGCCGTCAGGGCCAGGGCGCCGAAGGTCCGGCCGTGAAACGCCCCGATATAAGCAACAAAACGCGGCCGTCTCGTATAATAACGGCTTAACTTCATCGCGGCCTCAATTGATTCGGCTCCCGTATTCGCCAGAAAAACCTTCTTGGCGAATTTGCCCGGTGTGATTTCCGTTAATTTTTTCGCCACGTCTGATTGGTGATGATAATAAAAATCCGTGCCGATCATATGAATCAGTTCACCCATCTGCCGGCACGCCGCGGCCACGACTTCCGGATGGCAATGACCGGTGATACAAACCGCCACGCCGGCGTTAAAATCAAGATACCGGTTTCCGTCCTCATCTTCAATCATCATTCCGGAACCGCGCCGGACGACCAGCGGATAGGCCCGCGTATAAGAAGGCGAAATGTATTTTTTATCAACCGCCAGAACTTTTCTGGCTTTGGGGCCCGGCGGAGTAATCTTAATCATCGGTACCGGCCCCGATATTGTCGAGGCTTGGTTTAACAATCTCATAATTATTCCTCCTCATAGATTTTATCAGCGTCATCGCTGGTTACTTAATCTGTCCCGCCTTGGCGGGATCAGTAGTGTGTTCCAGTACTTTCGCCGCATCGCGCGGGCCGAGCCGGACTTTTATTTTGACCAGATTATCTTCGTAATCTTGTTGCAAAATCTCTCCCCGTTCAGCCAGATAAGCCAACAATTTACCATTTTCCACCGGAATAACCAGATTTAACTCTAATTGACGTTCCTGCAGAAATTCGGAAACTTTTTTTTCCAGTTCCGCCAACCCTGATTTTTTTAAAGCCGAAATCTGAATTACCCCGGCGTACTGCTTCTGCAATATGGCCAATTCCAAGGGGTCCGCCCGGTCAATTTTGTTGAAAATTAACAGGGTCGGTTTATCGAGGCACCCTAATTCGGATAAGACGCGGTTAACCGATTCAATAAATAAACCAACTTTATCGGCTGGTTGTCCGGCATCAACGATATGAAGCAGCAGGTCGGCCCGGGTTACTTCCTCCAGCGTCGCATGAAAAGAAGAAACCAGGTAGTGCGGCAGGTTTTTAATAAAACCGACCGTATCGCTGAGCAAGACTTTTTGTCGGTTGAGCAACGTCCAGACCTGTGTTTTAGTATCCAGGGTGGAAAAAAGTTTGTCATCCACATAGACGGCGCTACCGGTTAAGGTATTCATTAAGGTTGACTTGCCGGCATTAGTGTAACCGACTAAGGCCGCGGTAAAATTTCCAGAACGGGTAGCTACTTCGCGTTGACGCCGTTCATTGATTTCAGTCAGTTCCCGTTTGAGACGCACAATCCGGTCGCGCGCGATCCGGCGGTCAATCTCTAATTGCTTTTCGCCGGGCCCGCGCTGGCCGATGCCGCCTTCAATCCGGGAAAGATGACTCCAGAGATGTTTTAAACGCGGCAGGGTATATTCCTGTTGGGCCAGTTCAATTTGTAACTTCGCTTGCTTAGTCCGGGCGTGCGTGGCAAAAATGTCCAAAATCAACTCGGTCCGGTCAATCACCTTGGTATTACATAATTTTTCCAGATTGCTCACCTGGGCCGGCGAAAGGTTGTTGTCAAAAATAATGGCATCAATATCCAGTTCTTTAGCCAGTTGAGCAATTTCTTCGGCTTTGCCCAGTCCGATATAATAAGCCGGGTCCGGATAATTTTTATGCTGGACCACTTGCTCCACAACCGTAGCCCCGGCCGTCCGCGTTAACAAACTTAATTCTTCTAAATAATCCTCTTCGGTTTTTCTCTCTCTCCTCGCTCCCGCTGGAAAATGGACAGGCGGCCGGTGGAGATGATTAATCCCGCCTCCGGGCGGGACAGTTTCCCGCGGCGGCGAAATCACCCCGACCAACAATACCTTTTCTTTATAAACGGTTAATTGGGTTCGTTTCAAAATAAAATTTTCCTGCTATACGATTTTCTATTATTATAATATAATTTCCAACGGGGTCAAGAAACTACGAGAACACAAAATATTTACTTTAATCATTATTTCTATTATAATATCAAATTAATGGATACCTTATGGCCGGCTCTAGAAAAAATTCTGTTGCAGGTGCAAAATCCTTCGCAATACATCGGCGGGGAATGGAACACCGTGGTTAAAGACCATTCCCAAATTCCCGTCAAAATCGCCCTGGCGTTTCCGGATACCTACCACATCGGGATGTCCCATCTGGGATTACAAATCCTGTATGGTATCGTTAATGCCCGGGAGGACGCTTTGGCCGAACGCGTTTTTGCCCCGTGGCTGGATATGGAATCCGTCATGCGCCGGGAAGGCATCCCCCTTTTCAGCCTGGAAACCCATACGCCGGTTAAAAATTTTGATGTCGTCGGTTTTTCCGTCCAGCAGGAACTTTGTTATACTAATATTCTTAATATGCTTTCGCTGGCCGGAATCCCGCTGCTTTCCGAGAAGCGCGGGGAGACCGACCCGCTGATTATCGCCGGAGGCCCAGGCGCCTTTGCCCCGGAACCTTTAGCCGATTTTATTGACCTCTTCATCATCGGCGACGGCGAAGAAAAAATCGTTTCCTTTATCAACGAATTACAAAATATAAAAAAAGAAACACCTGGCCTCAACCGGAAAGAAATTATTAAACGATTGGTTACCGCGATTCCCGGTTTATATGCCCCGGTTTTTTATCACGTTTCCTATCATCCGGATGGCGCCATCAGTGAAATAAAACCAACCGAACCTGATATCCCGGCTTCGATTCCCAAGGCGCTGGTGCAAGAACTGGATAAAGCATTCTATCCGGTTAAACCGGTCGTGCCTTTTGCCGAGGTGGTGCATAACCGGATTAGTCTGGAAATTATGCGCGGCTGTCCGCACGCCTGCCGGTTCTGCGAATCCGGGGTCATCAAATCTCCGATTCGTTATCGCTCGGTGGCCGAACTGGTTCGTCTGGCCGAAGAAAGTTACCGGAATACCGGTTACGATGAAATTTCCCTGCTTTCCTTATCCAGCGGAGATTATCCCTGGCTGGATGAATTAATGCTCCGGCTTAATGCCCGGTTTAAAATGAAAAAAGTGGGATTATCTTTACCTTCTTTAAGAATTGACGAGCGGTTAAAAAACCTGCCCGGGGTGCTTAATGCGGTGCGTAAGTCCGGGTTGACGCTGGCGCCGGAAGCCGGCCGCGCTTTTTTAAGAAAAATAATCAATAAGGACATTGAAGACGAAAACCTGTTTGCCAGTGTGCGTTCGGCTTATCAACAGGGCTGGCGTCTGATTAAACTTTATTTTATGCTCGGACTCCCCCGCGAAACAGACGAAGATATTGAAGCCATCGCCCAGATGTTACAAAAAATATCGTTTCTGGGAAAAGAAATTACCGGCCATCCGGGTAATGTTAACGTTACGATTTCTCCCTTTGTGCCTAAACCCCATACGCCTTTTCAATGGGCGGCGATGGACTCGATAGAAATGATTAAAAGCAAGCAGTCTTTATTGCGCCGGCTGGTCAAATCAAGACAGGTCCGGTTAAAATTCCATCAGCCGGAGCGCAGTATGCTGGAAGGTGTTTTTGCGCGGGGCGACCGCCGGCTGGGCCGGGCGCTGCTGGCCGCTCATCAGGCCGGTTGTAAATTTGATTCCTGGGACGAGGTTTTTGATTTTAATAAATGGCTGAAAGTTTTTAAAGAATGCGGAATAGACCCGGCTTTTTATCTGCGGGCGCGGGATGTTAACGAAATCTTGCCCTGGGACCATATCGGCGGCGGGATTTCTAAAGAAAATTTATTAAAAGACCGGGCCGAGGCCCTGGCCGTCGAAATAATTGTTTAATTAATCGCCGATTACGCAGATTTTAAAATTAAGGGGTTAATTGAAACGTTTTTTAAACGGAGGCAAACGAATGGCGGCGGAAGCTACGGATAAATTACTCTCTCGTAAATTGACTTACAAGATTATCGGGATTTTTTATAAAGCGAGATTGTTGTGAACCTCTTATTTTATGGTAGTTGATTTTAAGATTTCGACGCAATAAATTGCGTCGTCTACCGTTTTTCAACAATCTCAACCTATAAGAATAAAGAAAGTGTTACTAAATATGAATAACGAAAAAATCGGAATTTTAATCGTCGGTTTGAACGGGGCTACGGCGAATACGACCGTAGCCGGATGCCAATTACTGGTTAAAAAATTGGCCCCGGATTACGGAATGATTACTAACCGATCACCCTTTCGGCAAGCTCAGGGCGTTGAGGCTTCGGCAGGCTCAGCCCTTGAGTTTACCGAAAGGCCAAGCCGAACCGCTTTTACCGAGCACCGGTTAATCCCATTGGACCGGTTGGTCTTCGGCGGATGGGATGTTAATTCCCAAGATGCTTATCAAACGGCCGGCCGGCATCAGATTATCCCGCTCAATTTGTTGCAAAAAATCAAAAAGCATCTGGAAGGCATCCGGCCAATGAAAGGCGTTACGACTTCTCACGATGCCGGATTATTTCAATCACAGAAGCATCTGAAACAAACCAACTCGCTTCAGAAAAAATTAGATTTGTTAGTATCTGACGTGATCAATTTTAAAAAAAGAAATGACCTGCAAAAA
>CAKKQI010000251.1:0-3046 GCA_919901895.1 Candidatus Brocadiaceae bacterium
CAATATAACCAATCGCCAGAATCATTATTTTCATGCTAAAATTTATCTCGCATATTCAATGATTCTTGTTTCGCGAATTAAAGTAACTTTAATTTCTCCTGGATATTTCAATTCTTTTTCAATATCCTTGGCAATATTACGGCAGGTAATCGTGGCCTGATTATCATCCATCTTGCTGGCGTTAACGATAACGCGCAACTCACGTCCGGCCTGGATCGCGTAGGCATGCTCCACCCCGGTATAACCGTTGGCAATAGATTCCAGGCGTTCCAATCTTTTAACATATTTATCCAGGCTTTCCCGACGGGCGCCGGGCCGGGAAGCGGAAATCGCATCGGCGGCTGTAACCAGCACCGTATAAATAAAATCAGGTTTCATATCAGCATGATGACCTTCAATCGCGTCGATTACTTCAGGCCGCTCGCCGAAACGCCGGGCCAGATCGGCGCCGAGAACCGGATGGGTTCCTTCAGATTCTTGGTCAACCGCTTTTCCAATATCATGCAACAACCCACACCTTTTAGCCAGATTGGCATCCAACCCCAATTCGGCGGCCATGCTGGCCGTCAGATGGGCGACTTCAACCGAATGCTGAAGAACATTCTGGCCGTAACTGGTTCGGAATTTCAGGCGCCCGAGAACCGGCACCAATTTAGGATTAATATTATGCAGACCCACCTCATAACAAACTTGTTTCCCGGTCTCCTGAATTACTTCATCAACTTCTTTCCTGGTATTTTCAACGACTTCTTCAATCCGGCCCGGATGGATCCGGCCGTCAACAATAAGTTTTTCCATCGCCCGGCGGGCAATTTCGCGCCGGACGCAATCAAACCCGTAAATAACAATCACTCCGGGTGTATCGTCAACAATCACGTCAATACCGGTAACTTTTTCAAAAGCACGGATATTGCGCCCCTCGCGTCCGATAATCCGGCCCTTCATCTCTTCATTAGGCAGATCAATGGCTGAAACAACACTTTCCACCGTATGATTCGCCGCACAACGCTGGATCGCCATCGTAATAATTCGCTTGGCCTCAACTTCAGCCGCTTCTTTAGTCTGCTCCTTTACTTTATTAATTAACCCGGCCATTTCAACCTGTAATTCACCCTCTAATTTGCCCAACAGCATCTTGGTGGCTTCTTCTTTATTAAGAGCGGCGACATTATAAAGTGTTTTTTTTTCCTCTTCAATTAACCGGTTTAATTCGGATTTTCTGGCTTCGGTTTCTTTATTCTGAGTCTCCAGGTTTTTTTCCAGGTTTTCAATATAGCGTTCACGCCGTTGTAAAGTGTCGGCTTTATGGTCCAGGGCGTCTTCACGTTTTAGCAGACGCTTTTCAAAGTTTTTCAATTCCTGGCTGCTTTCCTGTGTTTCCCGCGCAAATGATTCTTTTGCTTTATAGACTTCCTCTTTGGAAGCCAGCGAGGCGTCTTTTTTTATCCGCTCCGCTTCTTCCCTGGCTGAAATTAAAATTGTTTCGGCCTTGCGTTGCGCCCCGGCTTTACGCAGAAACCCAATCATTACGAAAATACCGTAACCGAGCAAAGCGCCCCCTAATAACCAGACTAAATTCATCATCATCGGATTCATAAAATATCCTCCCACCCCCCCGATGTAATATCGAGAGACAAGTTATGTAAAACTAACTAAATTTTATCATTAAATAGTTTCAGGTAATCGGTCTTGTATTTAATACAGAAGAAGTAAAGTGAAATGCGGGCGTTGTGAAAAAGTAAAACAGGGATGAAAAGTCTGGATTTTTTTATCAGGCTAAAATAAAACTTAAATAAAAATTTTTACTTTCCGTTTATCCGGAAAATCGTCAATACTACGCAATCATCAATAAATTTTTCTTTTCCCAATATTAATCGCTTATTCCAGACTTTAACCCCTCCGATGTTACATCGGGGAGGACTGTTATACTTTATAACCACCACCGGTTTCGCATTCACTTCTCCCCCGCCTGGGGCGGGGAACAGTTCAGAGCCAATGTATCAATTTATCCCTTCGCGTCCCACCCTTTCTACAAACTTATCACTCTACGAACGATGCCTTTCATTTATTAGTCCCGTTCGTTATAGTTGATAAGATCACAGAAAGAGCGGGATAAGGGTGACTGCAGAAAGGGTCCACCTCCTTCTCAGATAATTTTTATTTAATTAAAATAATTTCTTTAACAGTAATCACCGTTAGCGGCTCTTCGGCTTTTCCGGAAGCATCTTTTATCTCCCGGCGCTCTCCATTGACGCCGACATATTTTTTAAAGTAATCATCCAGGTTAATGTCATCGCTTCCGCTTTCCAGATAGACCAGCGTTTCGCCGCCTTTAACCAGTTGATGGGTCCCCGGACGCCCCTTATATTTACCAACCGAATCAATAAATCCCTGGGCCAGATATTGTTTTGGAGGCGGGTTCTGTTCGGCCATAATTCTCTCGTATTCTCTTTGAAAATTCTCTCTAATCCTCTTAATATCGGCTTGATGTCCCCCTAAAAAATCTACTGTTTGGGAATATAATTCAATCGTCCGGTCCAGACGCCCGACCCGGTCGCGGGCGGTCACGGCTACTTCTTCATTAGCCGAATATTCCACCACTTCAGCGTAAAGCGCCCTGATATGCGCCAGGTCTCCTCCCACTTTTTTCAATTGTTTGATGTCTTCAAAATTTAATTGGTTAAAATCAATGGAATCATAAACCTGTTCGGCTGTTTCAAATTTCTGGTTAAGTTCATCTTCTTTTTGTTTATGGACGGTTTGTTTCGCATTTTCTTCAGCCAACCATTTCTTATAATCTTCATATTTCATAACAAATTTGGTATGTTTTTTAGCTACCCAGGCCGAAAGCGACTTAGGCGAACTGATCTTATACCAATCATTTTTTTCGCCGGTAATAGTTACCTCGGTATTCTCATCAAGGTCACCGATAATATTCCCGGAACTCGCCTTATCGGGAGAAACGCGGACATTGACACTTTTGCCCTTAATAACACCTTTATTGTTTTCTTTTACTTCAACTAATTTTTTACTCACCCAGCACGTG
>CAKKQI010000251.1:3056-3894 GCA_919901895.1 Candidatus Brocadiaceae bacterium
ACGTGGTATCTTCAGGCAATTCAACCTTTAACCACCCGCTTTTTTCTTCCAGAACCACCAGTTTTTCACCTTTACGAGCCACATTAATATCGGCATAATTAGCCGCCGGCCCGGTCCGGACAAAAAGTTTATTCACGGTTACTTCAGCGACATACTCCGGCTCATCCGCCCAAAGACTCAGACTCCCGATGACCGCCCAAAGACCCATCAAACCAAGTAAAATTATCCTTTTCTTCATGCTAACCTCCTGCTTAATTAAGATATATAAAAATATAATAACTTTTTTGTTTAAGACTGTCAAGGAAAAATCTCGCTGCGCTCAATGATAAGTGCCTCCCCCATTTATGGGTAGGTTTATCCCGATAATCATCGGGGTCCAAACCCCTACCTGGACCTGATGACGCGCCCCGATGTTACCCCGATGTTCCGCCCTGCCGGGGCGGATCGGGACAGGCATCGAGACGCCTACCCTCGTTACAATTGCCACAATCCTTATTTTCATTATTATTTTATCGGCAAATCAACACCGGATACTTCATAAGATTATAATAAAGTTCGGCCGGACCGATTCATCGGCGCTAACCTTATCCTTTTGACCTTTGCAAATTCGCCTTTTCCCGAAGGTCGCCCAGCCATTTTTGGAAAATCTCATTGTACTCGGATTGGCGGACCTGGTTTTCCAAACCAGCCCGGTGCAGGTCAAAATCCTCTTCCAGCGGCAAGAGCCGTTCGATCAGCTGGACCAGATAACACCGTTCCGGCTCTTCAATCGGCTCTTCAATCCTAATCCATTCACCCTTTTATTTTATCTCAAAAGTTTTTTTCAGAAAAACAGTAC
>CAKKQI010000252.1 GCA_919901895.1 Candidatus Brocadiaceae bacterium
AGTTGTTAGAGGGAGGGTTGTTTTATGGACCAATCTTTTAGCGGTGGCGGGGAAAAGCGAGAATTTGTCCGGGTAAAATTGGAAATCCCCATCCGTTATAAATTTCTTTGCAAGCATATTCAATCGCCGGAAATGGATAAAATTTATCAAGGGAAAACTACCAACGTCAGCGGCGGCGGATTATTGTTATTCGGGGTGATGCCGGATTTTAATTGGGTGCCGGAATTATTAATGCAAAAAATCGTAGTCGGGGTGACGTTTCTTTTGCCGGACGAATCCGAGTCCGTTAAGGCGCTGGCCAGGGCGGCCTGGATTGAAACGATTGATGAAGAAACTAAAAAATGTAATATGGGATTAAAATACCAGGAAATTACAGCGGGCGACCGCGATAAAATTTTTCGGTTTGTGATTAAAGCCCAATTGCCGGCGATGTGATACACGAATAAGCACGAATTTTAAGCGCGAATAAACACGAATTCTAACCACGAAATGATTTTATTCCGTATTCAAGGCGGCTATGCTGCACGGCTATAAATAATGCCATAGTGGGCGTTGTTGTTCCGGGCGATAATATCCTTGAAAGTCGCGTCTGGATGCAGGGGAAATTTGGGCGCTCTGGTAGCGGACAGGGCCGGGGCCGAACCCTTCAATCCGGAAATGAACGCCATAATCTGGTCCAATTTCCGGTTGATTTCGCGTAATGAAACATTTTCGGAATCTTTGGTCATTGTTCCAATTCCCTGTCTATCTCCCAGGGATAGATAAAACTAATCTGATGGGCAGATTGTTTTCTCGTCCGCTGGTCTTTTTCCAGAGACACGCATAGTTTGGCTTTTGTTTTATATTTATCTCCAAAATACTTCATGGCGGTAAAGTTAAAATTGCTTTGAGAAAGTTTCACCTCTAACGGAATAATATTTTTTCCCTTCCGGACAATAAAGTCAATTTCCTTTTTATCCTGCGTTCTCCAGAAAAATAACTCTTTAGTCGGCGGTCTTTTGATTAGTTCCGCAAAAACGGATGTCTCAAACATATTTCCGAGAATGGTCCTGGGCAGGGTTTTCAGCCATAATAAATGAGCGATGCCGGTATCATAAAAGAAAATTTTAGGCGTCTTGAAGAGTTCGGAGCGGAGATTGGAACTGAACGGGCGCAGCATCTTCAAAACATAGGTGTTCTCCATCAGGAAAAGATAATTTTCTATGGTCGGGCGAGCCAGCCGAACCGTGTTTGCCAGTTCCAGGATATTTAACAATTTACCGCTCTGTTCGGATAGAACCTCCAGCAACTTGTTAAACCTCAGAATATCTTTTATGCCGGCTAAATCACGGATGTCTTTCCTGATATAGGTATCTATAATCTGCTGGAGGTAAACCTCCTTACGGGAAACATCGTTCTCCAGAACGATACGCGGATACCCGCCGTAAAGCACATATTCTTTATAGGATTTTTTCAGTTCCTCTGTAGTCAGGCCTGAAATTACTTTCTGGCCGAGATTGAGATGATGTCCCTTGAAAAAGAGCCACTCCCGAAAACTCAGCGGATAGACCTCAAAATTTACCGTCCGACCGACCAATG
The DNA here is from genome assembly GCA_919901895.1 of Candidatus Brocadiaceae bacterium. Classification (GTDB taxonomy): domain Bacteria; phylum Planctomycetota; class MHYJ01; order JACQXL01; family CAKKQI01; genus CAKKQI01. The sequence continues at coordinate 1,579 of CAKKQI010000252.1, forward strand.
ACTCCTTGAACTTGCTTTTTAGCTCAAAACTACTTGAGCCGGAAACCAACAGTTTTATCCGTCCGGCATAATGGTCGCGCATAATCTTCAGGAAATTAGAGGGATTTTTGAGATATTGGATTTCATCAATAAAAAGGTATAACAACGACTTCTTGAGCAGGTTCTTCTCTCTCAGGTAGCCGATGAATTCTTGGGTTCCGCTATCCAACAATTGGACAAACCTTAAGTCCTCGAGGTCTATGTAAGCGGTATTCTTTTTTTGAGCGGTTAAATCATCCTGAAGATATTTCATAATAGAGGTCTTGCCGACCTGCCGGGCGCCGTGCAGAACAATAATATCATCCGTATTAATGAACCTTTTTATCTCTTTAATCACCTTACGTTCCAGAAATTTCATAGACGAGTCCTTTCTGCTAAAATCGGATAATAATGATTATATACATATATACACGGTATTTAATATAATGTCAAGTTGTATTTACAAATTATTTATACACCGGAACCCGTTTGCCAGCCGGATAATTCTTCCAAAGCCGGGGCAAATGCTTCAATTACCGACTGATTTCGTGTAATTCACTATCTTGGTTCATAATACTTTCACCACAAAGGACACAAAGTTATTTAACAACGGATTAAGCGGATTTATCCGAATCACTATATAATTCTTCAACTATAGCGACATAATCTTTTGCGATATCGTATAATTTGGTAAGATTAAGGTTGAAAATATTGTTGATTAGTTCTACTATTTTACTGTAATATTCAAAACTGGAACACAATGATTCTTTTATCCATTCGGGACCAAGTTCATCGTGGATAACAATACCATTACCTGTGGGAGACGATTTCATATAAGAATTGCATCCGCCCGGATGAAGGTGCACTATTTGACTGTATAACCAGTAGGATTCATTGTGATAAGTAGTGTATAATTTTGTTTGAGGTATTGATGAATCCACATCTTTTGCCATACCCCCTAAGGATAGTCCTGACCAAGACCAATTTTTGGATGGGTCGCTATTCGGCTTTACTTTTCTGCATTCTTCTTTATGTAATTCGTTCATTTTATCATAATCAGCGCCGATAGATTGATACCTCTTGAAATGCGCTTCTAATTGCAGTTTTAGTGGGTCGTTATGGCGTGATTTATCTATTTTTCTCTTGAGGTCTATTAGGAGCCAATTTGCGAATAGTTCAGCGCGATGTTCTCGTTCTTCCTCTTTTTGAGGATTGGCAATATAGGCAAGATTTATCAGGTTTTCTAACAGACTTCTGGTAAGGATTATTGCATCTTCACCGTAACCGAGCCCGTTGTTACATAATTGCTGAATTGCCCTATAGGTTTTGGTGCTTTTGGCAAATATAACAAAACAAGTATCCTTAAAACCGCGCTGCGTTTTCACATGGTCGTGAATGGCTTGTTTAACATCAGCATCAACAAAATCCAACATCTTCTTATAGATTTCTATTAATTTAGTTATTTTATCGTCCATTAGTAATTAGTTTCCTTATCGGGATAGTTCTGTTGGTTCATTTATTGTCTTATATAAAAATAATTTTAATGCAGAGCCCTTTATCCAAGTAATTAATAAAATCGCTTGAAAAATATGTGTATTCGGAAAATTTCTTAGGGAAAACTATCTGATAAATGATATTGCCTTTATCCTTCTCCCTATAACCGAATTTATGAAGAATTATCTGTCCGATACTGGTTTGCAACTGATGATGATTGACGATATTTTTTACTTCTGTGATATAGATAAACCCATTCTTGGTTGATAAGACATCAACTTCCTGACTGAACTCATTACACTTTGTTCTTGTATCGCGCGTAATTATTTCATGCCCTTGTTGTTTAAGGAAAGAAATAACCTGCTCATCTTGGAACATCTTCTCAACCCGTGAAGCTGCCGGTTTATAATTGTCGCTTAATCTACAATGAACCCAATAGATACTTCTATTCAATTTTTCAGCAATTTCTTTGTATTTTAACTTCTCTTCATACCGCAGTTTTCTTACGAGTTGCGTTTCTTTGTCTAATAGCGTTTCGTTCTTCAATGTTTTCTCTCCTATTGTTCGTGGGACAATCCCCCCACAGGTTAAATCTTATTTAGATATTAATTTTGCTTCCGCTGACTCTTTACTACTGGTATTTATAATCCTATAGGGGTAAAGAGTATTATTGTTTTCTATGACTGTAATACTATCAATAGGAAGCCATAAGCAGGTATTAATTTTATCGAGAAAAGATATTTCCCAGAGAGATTTATCTTCAAGTTGTATGAATTTACCAAAATCAATTGTCTTGGAAACCCAATGGCCCTTACCCAAGTTATAATAAGTTAATCCTGAAAGTGTCGTAGAACCAGATACCATTTGGCCTGTATCGCCATTATCAATCTTCCTATAACCATCTCCTCTGTTCTGTAAGAATTCTCGGCATCCTGCCGATAATATAAAAGTAATCAATAGAGCTAAAATTACATTACATGTTTTCATATACCTTTCCTTTGTACATATTTTTGTGGTTAATCCTTACTTAACTATCTTCAGGAACTCCTTGGCATATTCTCTAATTTATCAAGCTTATCGCGTGCTTCGGGATAGTCGGGCTGGATTCGAAGCGCCTCTTTATAACACTCTATCGCCTTCTGATTATCGCCCCGAAGTTCTTCGGGACTCCGCTTCGCTTCGCCGGTTTGCCTGTATGCCACACCGAGATTATAGTGGGCTATGGCCAGCTCAGGGTCAATATAAATCGCCTCTTTATAGCATTCTCTCTCTTTCTGATGCTCGCCTTTTTTCCCATTCCGAGGGCATTTAGATTGAGCATCTCCATAACGATACTCCAGCCGACCGCAAAGAACACGCCGATGAATCCCGTAATCAGGGCGTAAACAAATGGGCGGCCGATACCGGCATTGGTGGGCATCGCCCGGAAGAACCTAACCGGATGAAAGGTGGCCTCCAGCCAGGTATTAAAGAGCCGGGTAAATAAATCACCTCTGTCGTCCATAAAGGGTTTATGAGCGACTGGTGTTTCTTGAGACGGTGGCTGCAGACCGAGATCGGTTTGTTCTGTCATAGAATTACCTCCAGAGACTCTTGTTTAGTCTTTATAAGTGGTTGTTATCGGTGAATTTTTTCAAATCATTCGTCTTTCGGAAAGTTTTACACTATCAAACTTGTCATGCCTATGGCGGTGAATGATCGGTTTCCTCTTTTTAGACAACATCCTTTCTTTTATTATGGTGATGTTGGAGAAAGGCCTGAGGGAGATATTCCAGCAGGTCGGTGGCCAGAAGAGAAACCGGGCCGATTTTTTTAGCCGCCAGGTCGCCGGCCAGCCCGTGTAAATAGACGCTTAATTGAGCCGATTCAAACGGGGTCAGCGCTCCGCCCCGATGTCCTTCGGGACGGAGTTTATCCTGTAAGGACTTCACTCCACTGCCCAGTAATCCCGCAATCATACCGGTCAGTACGTCGCCCATTCCACCGCTGGCCAGACCCGGATTACCGGTTTGGTTAATGTAATACCGCGGGCCGTCCGTAACTATTGTTTGATGTCCTTTTAAAACGACAATCACCCCATATTTTTGGGCGAAATCAGAGGCGAGTTTAATCCGTTGTGCCTGTCCCGATATTATCGGGAATTGAGATTGATCCGCCTCAGGCGGATGATTTAGCAATCGGCTCATTTCACCGGGATGCGGTGTCAGGATAACCGGGTTTGCTATTTTTTTCAGGATATTCAACCGATGACTTAAAGCGTTCAGCCCATCCGCGTCAATCACCAGTGGGATATGTTGCAGGGAACGACGATTTAATTCCAGCAAGACTTCCTGAACCAGGTGAACTGTTTCCGGATGTTGCGAGAGCCCGGGACCCAGGGCGACGACATCAGAATTTTTAACCAGCGTGATAATTTCATTTTTTGATTTTAAAGAAAGGGTCTGCTGTTTAGTTTCCGGTAGTGGGTAAGTCATCGCGCAGGTAAGTTTGGCGGCGAGAATGGGTTGCTGGCTGGCGGGGGTGCCGACCAGGACCAGTCCGGCGCCGGAGCGCAGGGCGCCTTTAGCGCACAGATACGCTGCTCCGGTCAACCCGCGCGAACCGGCTAAAATAAATATTTTTCCGAAATTGCCTTTATGCGATTCCGCCCGGCGAGGTGTTAAACGGGGAAGTTTTTTTATTATTTTTAACATAAGAAAATTTTAACATAACCGTTCGGGAAGTCAAAAATTATAGCGTAAAAACCTTGACAGTAACAACCTAACAAGTAAAATATTTCAGATAGCATAATTAAAAGACATCCTATAATGAGAGGATGTTTGATTACACAGATTAAAAGAAGAGATTACACAGATACGTGCGAGTGGCGAGTAACATCTAATCGGTGTAATCAATTATAAAAAGGTAGGCCAAAATGGCTAAAGGTGTTTGGGGATTAGACGTCAGCCGTTCATCCTTGAAAGCCGTCCGGCTTCAGAGCGGCAAAGAGAACCTGGAATTAACGGATCTAGAGATTATTGAATATCCGTTTGTTTTAGGAAGGGACGAAGCGGCGCTGGAACAGGAAATCAAGAATGCTCTGGCGGCATTCCTCAGCCGGCATAAATTACGCCGCGATCTAGTGGTTGCTTCCTTGCCGGTTCATTCCACTTTTAACCGTTTTATTAAACTGCCGCCGGTGGCACCGGATCGCCTCAAAGAAATCATCCAGTTTGAAGCCCAGCAGCATATTCCCTTTCCATTAAACGAAGTTATCTGGCGATACCAATCTTCCGGTAAACCGGTCCAGCCGGGCGAAGAAATGGATGTGGGAATATTCGCGATTAAAAAAGAATTGGTGGACCAGTTTTCATCATTGTTGGCTTCGGTCGGGGTGAACGTTGATATTGTCCAGTTTAATCCGGTGGCACTGTATAATTTTGTGATGTTTGATTATGACCTGGGCCGCAATTTTATTATTCTTGAAATCGGCTCAAACAATACGGACCTAATTATGGTCGATGAGGAAAGATAA
>CAKKQI010000253.1 GCA_919901895.1 Candidatus Brocadiaceae bacterium
TGATAACTATATCGTCCCGAAGCAATCAAATCATTATAGGCATTCTCCGTAATCTCCCGCCAGAGCGATTTATTTTTAAACTGCTTGACAACTTCATCAAAATTGGAAAAATCTTTCTTGAGGGGCAAATAATGAACCATCGGACGCATAATTCCGGAATATTTGCCTTCAAATAATATCTGGCTGACCCGGAAAACCGCCGACTCAAAATGCCTGGGACTAATCGTTCGGTAGTAAATATTATTTTCCCGCTGATTCAATATTATTTTAGAAAGTTCCGGGAAAGAAGTCCTCGGTTTTTTTCTAAGGATATTTTCACATTCCAGACGCACTTTATCTTCTAGGTCAAAAATAGAAACGCCGGCTTCCACCCCTAAAACAGCGCGGCAGTTTGATAAAAATCGATACCAGGAAGAACCGTAAATCCGCTTGTATTCATCAGTTTCTATATCTATCTTTAAATCCAACCCGGCCGCTTTCTGACGGAATAATACACCGATTTCGTGTTTTTCCTGCCCGCCTTTACCGCAATAAAACGGCAGTTGCCGACCACGGTAACCGATATCTATTTCACGTTCGTCATAAGATTTTTCTAATCTTTCGGCATTTTTTAATAGGTGGTCGTTAAAATAACCGGGTAAGGTATAAACTAATTTAGAAACATTGGTATATTTTCGGTAGACCTCTTTAAAATAATCAGGCTCAAGAAGCGTATAAACACAATTAATGTTGTTTTGGTTAATAAAATCAAAACGTTGCCGGCAATACCGGAATTCATCCTGATAAAAAGCAATTTTATAACTTGACGAACATTCTCCCAGATAATTCATAAAATCAGCATTGAGTTGATAGAACGGATAAGAGCAGAGTGAATAATGCAAAATAATTATCTGGAATTGAAACCGGCGTAACCCCCCGGGAAATCCCAGTTCAGTATTAACATTCCACACTTTAAAACGCGAATACCGGCTGAAGGCGTTGACATGGTCCATAATCGTCGGGGCATTATCTAAAAGAGGATGATGATATAACAGTAAAATGCCGTTGACCGGTTGTTTCCTGGAATTATTCATAATTTTTATTTATTAGATTTTTCTCTTACAAGAACCTCTTTACTAACGCCGGCGAAAAAGTATTAACCAACGTTGCTAACCGGACCGAAATATTTTTTACTTCATTCAAACGTTTTTGATAAACCTCAATGGCTTTTTTATCGGTTAAACTCAATGATAGGGAATGAGTATCTTTTAATCGCGCTTCGGCCTGTTTCAACATATTTTCAGATTTATTTAAGCGGGTGGTCAACCCGGCCTTAAGCCGATTTAAAACCACACCGATAATATCCACATTTGCTTCATAGTAATCTTTCCTTGAACCTTTAATCCAGACCGGCCGAACCGCCTCCCACCCCTCCAGGACCCGGATGTTCATACTGACATTTCCCTTGCTGATTTTTAGCCGTTCGGACATCTCGTCCAACGAAAGGGCATCCGGACTAAGATACAGCAAGGCGTATAATTGGACAATGGAACGGTTCAACCCCAGACTCGCCCCCAAATCACCCGCCCCTCCGACAAAACTATCTACTAATGTTTTTATTTTAGCGTTGACCACTTTTGTTTCCATCCCCAACCTCGCGCTACAAAACAAGTTATTTATTGTTCAATACATTCTGAACGTTCTGAACAAAGATAATTATACCGCATTTTTTTTCTTTGTCAAGGAAAATCTGCCCTTTGGGCAGATTTTCCTTGATCCTGCCCCCGCTCCCGCCTCCGCCTTAGGCGGAGCGGGACGGGGGAAGGATCTACTGATATAATTTCCGGTCGATTGATAATTTTCTGTTTTTACCATGATATCGGCCGGCCATTGGCCAATAGCAATCCAGCCGTTAAAACGTCTGGCTAAAATTTTCTTTACTTCCAATTTTCCTTGTGGTATCTTTAGTAAATTTTACGTCTAACCAAAATTTACTATATGAAACTATCTGTAATTATACCTGTTTATAATGAAGTTAAAACTATCCAGCCGATCATTGAAAAAGTAAAAAAAGTAACCCTTAACAAAGAAATCATCATTGTGGATGATTGTTCCACGGACGGTACAAAGGAAATACTTGAAAAGATTAAAAATAATGAATTAAAGATTATTTTTCAGCCCCGAAATATGGGAAAAGGGACAGCCATCAAAACCGCCCTGGCCCACGTGACCGGTAATATTGTGATTATTCAGGATGCCGATTTAGAATACGACCCGCAAGATTATCATTCTTTAATAAAACCGATTATAAACGGCAAATATGATATTGTTTATGGCTCGCGCATCTTAAAAAAAGAAAATAAATTTTCCGATATCCGTTTCTATTGGGGAGGAAAATTCGTAACTTTAATAGCCAATCTTCTTTACCAGACCAATCTTACCGATGAGGCGACCGGCTATAAAGTCTTTAAGTCATCGGTGCTAAAAAACCTTAATCTCCAGTGTAAAAAATTTGAATTCTGCCCTGAAGTAACCGCTAAAATATCTAAAAAAGGACTAAAAATAAAAGAACTGCCGATTAGTTATTACCCCCGAAAAGTCCATCAGGGAAAAAAACTCAAGGCGTGGGATGGATTAATGGCGATCTGGACTTTAATAAAATACAAGTATAAAAATTTATAAATCATGCCTGATCACTCCGAACCAGTGGCCGCCCCGGTTAATCATCCTCCCAGCCTCGCCGTTCCCGCCCCCGTAACTTCAGGCGAAGGTCAACGGACGCCCCGGCCGTTGGTGTTGCTGACCATCGCTTTTATGATCGGCCTTATCCTGACCGATTTGTTTCATTTTTCCACTGCGACCCTATCTATTTTGTCTGTATTTTTTATTATCATTTTAATTTACCTGAAACTGATTAAAAAATATCCGTTTTTAAGTACCTATTTTATCGTTATTTTATGCCTGCTAACCGGCGGCTTGCGTCTTAAAGTTTTTCATCACCAGCCGGCTGAACATCTTAAAAATTTTAAAGCCGAAAAAGTGGCCGTCCGCGTCACCGGAATAGTTATTAGCGAAGTAGAAGAAAAATCTTATCCCGATAAAATCGGGATCAGTCCTATGGCTGATCACGTTTCAAAAAATTATTCAGTCCAATCTGCTTCGTTCCTCCTGCAAACCGAACAACTGGCCGCCCAGAATATTTCTACCACGGTTTGCGGATTGCTCAAAGTCAACACCTATAATAATTTTATACCTGATGTAACTTATGGTGATAAAGTGGAATTGCTGGGAAGAATTTATTCCCCGGCCGAACCGACCAACCCCGGCCAGTTTGATTACCGGCGTTATCTGCAGCAACAGGGCATTCATAAAATCTTAAGCCTGGGTAAACCGGAAGACATTAAAATAATCAAAAAAGAATCAGGAAATTTCATTCTGGCCGCTATTTTTAAATCAAGAAAATATTTAAGCGGGCAATTTAATCAATCCTTCAACCGGCCGGAACATTCTGCTTTTTTAAATGCCCTGGTCTTAGGTATCCGCGAAACTATGCCGGAAGAATTAGAAAATAAATTTATCCGGACCGGCACCGTTCATATCCTGGCCGTCAGCGGTTTGAATGTCGCCATTGTAATTTCTGTTTTCCTGTTTACCCTGTGGCTGTTTGGTATCCGCGGCCGCGCCAAATCAATTGTCCTTATTCTGGTGATTATATTTTACGCCGGATTAACCGGTTTTAATATTCCGGTTGTCCGGGCTTCGGTGATGGCCCTGACTTTCGTCGGAGCCGAACTATTTAAACGTAAATCTAATATGCTTAATAACCTCGCCCTGGCCGCCCTGGTTATTTTACTCTGGAACCCGAACGATGTTTTTAACACCGGATTCCAACTCTCTTTTTTGGCGGTCCTGGCGATCGTTATCTTCACCGGGCCATTCCGCCGGATTTTTCCAGAAGAAAACCAGGCGTTGATGAGTTTAGTTCCCCAGAATTTATGGGAAAAATATTGGCGCTGGCTTAAATTATATGGCTATAACGCCTTCGCTGTTTCCGGTGCGGCCTGGTTTGGTGTCGCCCCCTTGGTCCTGCTATATTTTAATATCATTACTCCCATAACGCTTCTGGCTAATGTATTGGTCGCCCCGCTCATTTTTTTAATCTTTAGCGCCGGCCTTTTCATTTTACCTTTCTTATGCCTTGGGATTTCGTTTCCCTTTATAGAAATAACTTCGGTTCTGATTAGATTGCTGGAATTAACCCTGACTCTTAATCTTAAAATCCCGGCCGGTTACTTCTTCCTACCCGATATCCCGGTCTGGCTTGTTTTACTTTATTACGCTTTTTTAGCCATATGGATTTT
>CAKKQI010000254.1 GCA_919901895.1 Candidatus Brocadiaceae bacterium
GCTGATGCGTTACGTTTCGGCATTATGGCTAATATACCGTTAGGTGAAGATGTTTATTTGTCTGATGACATTTATATTTCGGGCCGTAATTTCTGCAATAAACTCTGGAATGCATCCAGATTAGTTCTAATGAATTTAGACCAGCCGCCCCCCGATGAACATCGGGGGACTCATGGACTGTTAGACTGTTGGACTTCCGGCCCGTCGGACTCTTTGACTTCTTTTGAAGATCGCTGGATTCTAAGCCGTTTGAATACCACCATCCGTGATTATACTACCGCACTGGAAACTTATGAATTCAGCCAAGCCGCCCAGGTTGTTTATCATTTTTTTTGGGGAGACTTGTGTGACTGGTATCTAGAAATGATTAAACCGCGGCTTTACCAGAAAGATACCCAGTCGCAGGAAATGCTCTGCTATCTTTTTAATAATGTTTTAAGATTATTACATCCGTTTATTCCTTTTATTACCGAAGAACTCTGGCAGAAATTCCGGGATTTAACCGGGCATCAGTCTTTTATGAAATATGAAGCAGTCATCATTGCCGATTGGCCCGAATTATCAAAAGACCGGATTGATCAAACTGTTGAAAAAAATATGGCGTTATTAGTTAATATAATTAAAAGCATTCGTGACATTAGAAATAAAATGAATATTGACCAACGAAAACCGTTGAATGCTGTTATCTCCGGTCAGACCCCAAGTGATACCCAATTGATCCAGCCGTATTTGTCTTTTATCAAACAGATGGGTTATTTAGAAGAGGTAACCATTGGTTCGCGTCTGAAAAAGCCGCCTCATTCGGCTACGGCCGTTCTCGGAGAAGCTGAAATATTCGTACCGCTGGAAGGCATTATTGATTTAACGGCCGAAAAAAAACGGCTGGAAAACCGGTTGAATAAAATAAAAGAGCAGTTATCTCTGGTAAAAAACAAAACAAGCAACCGTGAATTTATTACTAATGCGCCGCCGGAAGTAGTCAATAAGGAAAGGCAAAAATTGGCCGACCTGACCGAGCAGTTCAATAAATTAAATGAGAATTTAAAAGACTTATAAACCACCTTTAGGCTAACGGTAATTTAATCAAAGGTATTCTTTTTTAAGAATAGTCCACAGTTCCTGAAAGTTATTAATCACATAATCCGGCCGGCTCAAACCGGCTTCTTGATAATGTTTTCCCTTACGCCGAACCAGAACGGTAATCATACCGATTTGATTAGCCGGGTCAATATCACTGACCGGGTTATCACCAATATACATCACCTGCGAAGGATTAATTTTTAAGTCCGCGCAGACACGCCGGTAAAGTTTCGGATTGGGTTTGTTAATCCCGATTTGGTCTGAAATAAAAATTGCTTTGGGGTGAAAAAATTTATATAGTTTCAGACGAATCAATTTTTCCGATTGCTTGATCTCTAATCCGGCTGAAATAATTCCCAGCGTTAATCTGGTCTGGGCTATTTTTTTCAAGACGGACGGCACGTCCGCGAAAGGAACCAATTCTTTAAATTTAGTTTCGTGGTAAGCAATAACAGCTGAAGCGACAAGAACAATCGGATTCACCGTCCGGTAAGAATTCCGGGGGAGGCGCAGCAAGAGTTTATCAAAATGATGCTCGTAATTAGAACTGAATTCGTTAATTACTTCAACCAGTTCTTTCATCACCAGCGGGTGAGGCAACCGCAAACCAGTTTTAATCATTGCGGAAACGCTGTTGCGGCGGGCGCGCGCGGCAAATTCGGAAGTAGAATAAAGAGTGTCGTCAATATCAAATAGCACCGCTTTCAATCCGCCTGAAGCGGATCGTTTTTTTAATCTTTTACTTTCTTGCAATTCTGTTTAATCCTACTCAATCCGATTATTGATTATTTAATCCCGCTGTTATTATTCGGCTTCTTTTTCCAGTTCGGACAATTCCAAAATTTCCGTCCGGAGCATAATCATTAAGTTTTGTTTTTCCAATGTTTTAGCCCGTCGTCTGAATAAAAAACCAATCAGTGGAATTTTTTGTAAAACCGGCGTACTGAGAGTAATATCGACATCCTGTATCTTTTTCAAACCACCAAGCAAAAGGGTCCCTTTATCCGGAACAATCGTACTGGTCCTGACCCGCTGCAATTGAATCCAGGGGAGTTGTAATGATAAGGCATTGTCAGAAACTCCCCGTCCGGCCGTAATGCTAAAATTTTGCAGGTCAATCAAAGTAGCCAGAGTGGGAAAGATGTGCAGGGTAACATATTTCCGGTCATAACTCATCACCGGTTTAACATCTAAAACCACCCCGGTTTGAAAGGTACCCAAGACGGGGTCATAAGCCAGGGAACCGGAAACAACTTCCAAATCCTGAATATAAGTTTGCTGTCTTAAATAAGCCACGTGGGCTCGCTGGGCATTAAAAACCACCAGTTTAGGGGCATCCAACACCGTGGCTTTTTCCTGTTTTTGTAATGCTCTTAAAAGGATGTTTAACTGGGTATTTCCCAGAAGAGTGTACTGTAATCCTAACCCGCCGGCATCAACCTGCCGGCCGCCCGGGGCAAATTGGGAAAATCCCTGTGCATCAAGAAAAGAATAAGCGCTCCGGAACCGGAGGTCGCGCGGCATATTGGGATTTGGCGCAAAACCGGCCGGGTTGCCGGCCGCAATAGGAATACCCGGAATAACTTCAAAGTTACCCGGTAAATCCCTCAATTCCACTCCGATATCTTCCATGAAATCATCTGTTACCGCCAGGAAAAGATTATCAATGGCAATCATACTCCCGCTGAAAGAACGCATCGTTTGCAAAAATTCAGCCACCTGGCGTTGAACCGCCGCCGTATTAATAACCACCAAACGGTTGGATTCCCCCATCCGCGAGGCACCGGCGCCTTCCCTTTCCCAACTTTTTGGAGAGGCGTTATCTTTAATCATTTCTATAAGTTTTTCTATTTCCGGAGCCGGCCGGGCAATGATTTCCACCGGCGGTGGCGCCCAGGCCGGGCCGCTGGTCGTTGGCAATAAAAGCGACGGACCGGCAAAATCCGGAGCCGGGCGGACGATATCATCCACATTATATACCTTGACCTGTAGTTCTTCGGTAGAACCGGCTGATTGGACAATCCAGACGCTTTTATTTTTTAAAACGTATGTTAAATTATATTGATTCAGCAGGTGTTGCAACCCGAGATTAAGCGGCAGGCCTTTAATATTCAAAGGTTTTTTATCATTAGGCGTACCGGCCCCGCTCACTTCGCCGTCAAACAGGATTGATATTTTATAAGTTTGCTGGAGAAGGTCAACGACCTCATACAAAGTATTGCTTCCGTCCAGTTCGAACGGATGCTTAATACTTTCTAGTTTTCTTTTAATTTCCAGCAGGTCCGGATCTTCCGTTACTTCGGTTTTAACCAAACCGGGTGGTTCGCGTCTTGATGCCTTAAGCCAATCGTCTTTGTCATAACGAATCAGCTGGGTTTCCGCATAAGGAATCATTGATTCTTCCATATCATCAAGAATCTGTTTCCAGTTTTCTATTTTAAGGGCCATATAATCCTGGTAAACTTTTTTATGCCGGACGCGAATACTATCTTCTTTTAATTCCTGGGCCGGCCGGAAAGCGGGAACCAATTCCAATATTTTATCGGCCAGCTTTTCCGCCATCTGGTAATTTGTTTGTTTAAAATTTAAAACCGCTTCGCCGAAGAGATGCTTAATTTTTTCCTTCAACTCCTGCTGGCGTTTTTCTTCTTCCTGCTGGGTAAGCGCTTCAGCCGCCCGGCGTTGCTGTTCAATTAACTCCGCCTCTTTTTTAACCATCCGGTCCCGTGATTCTTTAATCCGTTCACCGGCTTTTTTGCGGTATTCCGAAAGACCGATTTCATAAGGTATGGATTTTAACTTTTCATCCACCGCCTCAAATTCATAAATCGCTTTCTGGAAATCGCCGTCGCTGAAATAACGCTCCCCCTTTAAGAAATGATTGGTGGCTTCTTTTTCCGTCGCCTGAATTTTTACCTGTAATTGGTTTTCCAGGAATTCCTTAACGGTTTTTATCTCCGCGGCCCGGTCGCCCAGCAGATATTGGGTTCTTCTAAATAATTCCTGGGCCTTCAGATGACCGGGGTTGAGTTCCAGGGCTTTTTCCAAATTTTCCAAGGACTGCCGATACTGGGCCTGATTAAATAATTCCAGCGCAGTTTCATAATATTTCTGGGAAATGAATTCCTTTTGCTGCATCTTGATGCTTTTTTCTTGTTCCAGTTTTCCTAAAACCCCCGCCGGAGAATCAAGGGTTTCCGGAAATTCGGGCCGTTCGGGCTCGGAAACAGCCGGGGTTTTATCCGGTATTATCGGAATAGGCGGCACTTTCGGAATGACTTCCGGTATTACCGGAGCCGGTTTAACCGGTAAAGGAAAAGACGCAATTTCTTTAACCGGGACCGGTATTATCGGGGCCGGCGGCGGGACGACCGCTAACGGGCTGACGACTGCCTCCCCGGTGGAAAAAGGCAGGTCGGCCGAAAATACACCGATGGGATCGGTCACTTCAAAAGAAGATTCCGACATTTTAACGGCAATAGTCCGACCCGAGCCGGCGTTTCGGTTTAAATCAACCGTAACAAAATATAATCCCGGTGTTTCCTTAACAGCCAAATTATTTATTTTAATCCGGGCAATTCCGCTTCTAAAAATATCTTTGCCGATTACCTGGTCCGTTACAGGATTTAAAACCCCGTCGCCATTATCAAGAATGATTTTTACGGCGTTAATATCCGTATCAGAGGCAGAACCAATTTGTTCGATCGTCAAAGCCGACCAGTTAACCTCCGGCTGGTCTGACGCCAGAAGAAATTGGGCTAAAGAAATATCGGACGTTCCGGCCCCGATGTTATCTCGGGGAGTAACGTCTTTAATTACCGCTTTGGTGCCGATTAAATCTCCCAGGGAGAGGTGCGTAGATTTTAAAGGTGTTGACGGACCGCCGCCGCAGCCAATCAAAGCCAACCCCGCTATTATCGGAATAAGCAGGACTACCAGCCCAAATAGATTCGTTACGCTCACTACAAGAAATAAAAAGGTTATTTTTTTCATACCATGCCTCCGTTATTATGATCAGATCTGGTTCGATTGAAACCCTCCACCCACTGTCATTGCGAATCCCGCCTTAGCGGGACAAGAGTTCAGTATTAATGAGCCTGTTGCACAAATGGCATAAAACGCAAAAATGTCATGCTGTCCGATGGACTCCGAAGAGTCATGCGGACTCCTTCGGAGAACTTGGTTCAGCATCTATTCTTATACTTGGAAAGAGACCCTGAAACAAGTTCAGGGTGACAAAAACTGGTTTGTGCAATATACTCATTAATGTTATTTTATTCATACTTTTCAAAAATTCTTCTTTTCTTCCTCGGTCATAATGGTAATTTTAGCTTTGATAATCATCATCAAAACTTGTTTCTGACGTCCTTTCATTTTCTCGCGGAAGAAAAGACCCAGAAAAGGGATCTTGGACAGAACCGGAACTTCAGCCGAGGCGTCAATTTCCTGTCCTTTGGCGTAACAACTGATTAAAATCGTCCCGCCATCCGGAATAATTACATTAGTGCGCAAACGCTGGTATTGCATATCAGGTATTTCAAAGGTAGGGTTGCCGACCGACCCGAGATTGGGATTTAACTTTCTCAAGTTGGGCGCCGCCGGTTTTAGTTCGGCAATAGAAGGCCTTAATTCCATCGTAATATATTTTAAATCGGCGCTGATACTGGGCCGGACATCCAGAACCGTTCCTTCCGAAATTACGTCCGGAATAGGATCAACCATGGCGTTCGGAGGAACGGCGATGATAATATCATAATCTTTAATATAAGTAAATTGTTCAGCGATATAAATATGGGCGCGCTGACCGTTAAAAACTGTTAACCGGGGCGCCCGCAATATCTTGGAACGCTGGTCTTTCTGGACCGCCCGTAAAATCATTGAAACATCGGTATCATCAAGAAAAGTATAACTTAAAGTCGCCCCGCCGGTGTTAGCCAGGACATTATCGTAAAAATTACTGACTAACTGGTCGCCGCCCAGGATATTCTCCACCCGACCCCGTACGTCTCTAAAACCGTTCTCATAAAGCCCGTAAATACCGGATGATAACTGGGTCCCGGCCACCGCACTGTCATCGGTAAACGCCGGTCCGTTTGGGGCCGCCGTGCCGAAATAAGCCGGCATTACAGGCGCCGGCGCCTGCAAACCTCTCATATCAACCCCGATGTCTTCCATGAAATTTTCTGATACCTCAAGAAACCTGCTTTCAATCGTTACCACCATATCCATCGCCGTGCGGATTTCCGCCAGTAATTTGGTAATCTGCTGTTGAACCATCGGTAAGTGCTTGATAACCAGAACACCGTTGCTCTCCTGGAATTCAATACTGAAAGGAGCCTCCCAACCACCTTCGGCCTTAGCTATGTTACTTTGAATCAAGTCTTTCAGCTGGTCACCGGAAATCCGGGGAATCGCCACCTCTTCAGTTGGCTCATCGATCTGTTCCAAACCAAGATTTGGGCCGGGCAGATCAATAATCGGAATGGTCAGGTCAAGAATATCATACCATCTTGTTTCCACCATGGATTCCTTGATTTTCTCATTAGTGGTGATGATAATCACGCCATCCTGGACCATAATTCCCCAATCTTTCGGTTTTAGCAGCTGGGTCAAAGCGATTCTTAAAGGGGTATCAATAAAATTAGGGGAAAACTGTTCTTCTAATGACACATCAGAACTGGGGGTAATATTGACGCCGGGAATCATATCGCGGATGTACTGGATGATGTCGGCCAGGGGAGCGCCGTCGTTGCTGAAAGAAAAATTCATCCGCCGGTCTAAAAATCGTTCGGCTTCCTGGTTAAGCGGAGAAGCCGGTTTTTCCTTAATAATCGTCCGCGGCCCGCGCCGGTCTATTTTTTCCCAGGTTTTTTTGTCGGGAAATTTCACGACCTGATGCTGGGGAATGGTTTTCAGGTCAAACGACTCAAAAGTTTTTTTCCATTCTTCAGCCAACGTTTTGGTAGTCAGTTTACGGAATTGGGCGCGCCGGGCCGCCGTGGCAATCTGTTGTAGCCGGGTCGCCACCGGATTAGCCGGGTCATTCTCTAATATCCGTTCGCATAAACTGATGGATTCATCGTAATTTTCTTTTTCAAATTGTTCCTGGGCCTGGCGGAAAAGTATTTCAACGGTTTTGGTAAAATCATCCTGGCGTTTCATTTCTTCTTCCTGGGCCCGGCGCCGTGCTTCTTCTTCCTGCCGGCGCCGCAGAATCGTTTCCTGCGCCTCTTTTTGCTCCTGCGTTTTTTTAAGATAATCTTTGGCCTGCTGCTGGTAAATGGTTAACTCCGTCTGGTAAGGAAACCACTCCACCGCTTCAATTACCCATTTAAACTCCTCCTCGGCTTCTTTATATTGTTGCGATTCATAAGCCCTGATCCCTTTATAAAGATGGTTTTCCACTTCAATCTGGGCCCCCTGGATTTTAACCCGGACTGAATCAATGTAATCGCGTGAAATCCGCCCCAGGTCGCCCCGGACAAACTCTCCCTGCAAAGCCCGGATTTCATCCAACTTCTCCGCGGCTTTGGGATGCCCGAGTTCTTTGGCCTGTTCAAACTGTTTTTTTGCCTTTTCATACTCGTTTTCCAGGTAAAATTTAAGCCCCGACTGGTAATAACGCTCCGCCACCACGGACTGCTGCCCGTCTTTAACCTTCCGGGTTTCCTCCATCTCTTTTAAAGCCTGCGCGGCCGTTTTATCAACCGCCCTTTCCGTTTCTAAGAGACTACCCGCCGAACCATCATCTAACCGGGCGGCAATTTTTTCTCCGGCCACCGGTTTTTTCTCCGTCTCCGGCTTAATTACTTCCGGGCCGCCGCCGCAACCGCCGGTTAAAAACCAGATGAGGCCAATAAAATATAATGACTTTATCAACAGTTTCATTTTCGCCGGCTTCATAATTATTGTCCTCCCGTACGCTGTTTTTTTACCGTTTCAGATTTAACGCTTCCCTGATCGTCCTGATAAATTATCCGGAAAACGGCCACTTCAATTTTATCCGCTCCAACCCGTTCCCAAATTTTATCATCCACAATATCTTTAATCTGATAAGGGGTGGTAAATTCGCCTTTACCAACCAGCTCGCCTTTTTTATAATGACCCTGTTTATCCGACCATTTTCCATTGTTAAATTTTTTAATTTTAATCCAGACCCCGGTTTCCGGGGCCGCGGATAAAAATTCAAGTTTAACATTATCGGGAATTACCACCCGCTTTTCTTTGGCCGGCTCATAACCACTTTCCGGTCGTTCAACGTTGGGTTCGTCGGTCAAGGCACTGATATAATATGTATAAGCAATTCGTGAAGTAACGGTCTTATCGTCATATTCATAATCGCCTTCGGCATTAGGCGTAAGCAATTCAACTTGAAACGCCGGCTCGGTAATAACCGCAAATTTATTTTCGCCTTCGGCCCGGCGGTAAATCTTATAGCCGGCCGTCCGGGCAATCTCCTGGTCCGGTTCCGGATTTTTCTTCCAGATAATCTTTACATAATCAGGTTTTTTTTCTTCCACCGCCGTATTTTTTAACTCCGGGACAGGCAGGCGTTTGGCCTTAGCTTTCGGACGGAGATTAAAAGTTACTTCATAGAACGGCTGACGATACATCAGCCAGGCATTAATTTCCATCGGTTTTTGAAGAAAGTCATCATTCCATTTTTTTTTAACCAGATCCAGCCCCGATAGAATCGGGGGCTTCTGATCTTCAGGCAGTTTATTAGTATCCAGGATTTTACGGACTTGGCTGATTTTTTCCTTAATTAAATCCAGTTGCGGATCAACGGTTTCGCTCGTCGCGGATAGACCAAAATATAATAACATTGTTATGGCCATAACCAATCCGATTCGTTCCGGATAATTAATAATGAGTTTTTTAATTTTTGTAAGCATACCTTTTTTGAGACCCCGAAACAAGTTCGGGGTGAGATAGTTGTCCGCCTATGGCGGATTGTCAACAATCTCATTTAATATCAAAATCCAGGGCGCTGCCGTTTATAACCAATTGCACCAGCGGGTTACCGGTTAAAGACGGCAAGGTTAAATTATCTTTTTCATCCAGATAACGGGTTTCTTCAATTTTCTCAGGATAATTACTAACCTCATCGGCCGGACGGGACAATTCGATGCTTTTAATCGTCATTATAATATTCTGACCGGTCCCGCCTGGGCTGGATTGAAGCGGCTGGTTTTCCGATTCGTAGCCGCTGGCCAGAATCTGGTAAATAAACTTAGCCACCGCCTCGCCGGGCAGGGAAACTTTTATTTCAAAAGGAATATAAACGCCCAGCCCGGCCGGAATTTCCGAACTTTTTTTATTAAAGTTGATTTTATTACAGCGCCTGACTCCGGAATGAACCATCGCCTGAAATAATTTTTCCTGAAGCCAGTAACGCTTCTGGAGGATTTTAAAATTAGCCGGCGTGGGTTCTTCAAACCCCAGGGCTTTATCCTCAGGCATATCGGTTATTTCTAGATTATGTTTTTTTAACTCATCAATTTGCGTTTTTAGCGCTGCATCGTAATGCGTCTTAAAATCGCCTTCATCGGGTAAGGCGGCCGGCGCTTTAATCTTTAAACCGGTAAACCACTGCTCCAATTTAGCATCAGATTGTTTATAATAATCCAAACATTTTTTTTCCTCTTCCTGCGCCTTTGTTTTCCAGTCGGCATACTGCCGGAGCCAATCCGGTGTCGGGACCGCATGGCCTCGTTTAATATAACGGTCTAACCGCTGAACCTGCCCGACCGAATCTCCCGATTGTTCGCTAAGCGCGGTCCCTTCGGGGTCTCCTCCGATTAAATCAGTTCTTAATTTTGAAATCTTGCCCCAGCGGCCGTAGATATCAAACATAAAAAAACCGGCCAAAATTACGCCGAGCCCCATCATGGCTAACCAGAATGGATTTTTAACGACCGGTATTTTCATCGCTTTCGCTCCCTTACCAACCAGACGCTCTAATATATCAGCAAATTTTATGCCACGACGAAGAATAAAAACCTGTATATTTCAAATCAAACCGAATATATAAGACTTTATCAATATTCGGCGGTCTTCTGTAATAATATTTTACATAATGTCAATTATTTTTACATTCCTACTGGCTCAACGGTATTTCTAACGTTACTTTGAAACGGTAATATTTAGGTTTGTTTTCGGGCAATCCGCTGATGCTTTTCTCCTCTTCCGGAGTAAGCAAACCGGGCACAGGATCCATACCGCCCACCGGTTCCGGAGCATGTTCTTCGCATTTAAACTCCTCAACCAACGGTTTGACTAATTTCTGTTTAATAAATTCCTGGGAGACCAGCAAATTAGGAACGTTATCTTTTACCTGGCAAACCATGGCGCAAATTATCGTCAGGGTTAGAACTTGTTTATTAATACCTGCTAAAATTCCTTTATCGGCATTTAGTTTTAGTATCCAGATTTTATTTTGTTCAAATTTTTGAACGGCGGCCAGGTCATCCGGATTATTATTTTCAACGTATCCTTTTGCCAAGGCCGGTGCATTATTACGTAAAATTTCCATATTATTAAGAACATTCAAAAGCCTGATCCAGACGTCGCGGTCCGATTCAAAACCGGATATTTCTTTCAGACGATTTCTCAACTCATCAATTTTCCGTTCCTCATCCCAATTTATCTCAACCTGCTTGGCATTCTTCAGCACCGCTTGCGCTTCGTTATTAATTTCTTCCAGAATTTTCAACTCTTTTTTGCCGGAAAAATGAAGGGCCGCGAGAATCAGGGCGAGCACGACCGCCAGCGCGGCCACCCACGGTTTCTTTTTAGAAATTTCTCTTTGCCTAATTACTTTTTCCGCGACCAAGTTAACACGGTTAGGGGTTAATTCCAAACCCTGAAGCGCCAGGCCCAGCGCCACTCCGAAACTGGCCAGGTGAGTCTGGAGCAAAGGCCGGCCATCCGGCAAACAGGCGTCTTTTACCGAAGCCGCCGGTTCTATTTTATTTAAACGCGTAATTTTAAGCGGCTCCAACTGCAAACGCTGGGAAAGGAATTCCTCAAAATAAACCGTTTTGGAGGCATTGCCGGCCAGGATAATTTTATTAAAATCAATTGCTGTCCCGAGCGGGGAAAGACTTTTATAATAACCGATGGAGCGATGGATTTCGCTGGTTAAATCTTTTAAAACATTCTGGATGACGTTAAAAATTTTCCCGGCCTCCGGACCTTCACTCACGCCGGTTTTTTTCTGCTCGGCCTCGGAAAAAGAAATATCAAATTTTTGCTGGATTGTTTTGGTGATATCGTTACCGACGATGGGAATATTGCGAATCCAGAATCTTTCCTCATCGACCAGAATTAGGTCCGTATTGTTTGCGCCGATATCAAGAATAATAAAATTGCGGCCCAGGTCATAATCAAACATCACAAAATTATAC
>CAKKQI010000255.1 GCA_919901895.1 Candidatus Brocadiaceae bacterium
CGAAAGGCATAACGAGTCTGCTCTTCATAAAGTTTACAAAATGCGCCTTTGGTTTCAATTGAACCATTCATCCCATAAGCTTCAGCCGGACAGGGCGCGCCGCAAAAGTGACGAATCGCGCAACGTCCGCAAGGTTCAATATTTTCAATGCGCCTCCCGGTAACAGATTTAAATGGCGCGGTTTTTAAAACATTACTGATGTTATCCTTTCCGCCGGAGGCGGATCCGCCTTTGGCGGAAAAAATATTACCGCCATTAAATTTTTTAATTCCAATAAACTCGCTGCAAGGAAACATATCCCCGTTACTTGAAACCGCAAAAAAACATCTTCCGCCGCCACAAGGTGAGATATCGCACATCAAGCGGCGCGCGAGCGGAGCCATAATAGCAATTAAGATGTTAGCAAAGTTTGCCACTACAAGTTTACGGCCTGTTTTTCGGTAAAGTTGGTATGTGCGGTCTAATGCCTTTAAATAATATTTAGATACGTCAGTATCCAGAGGTTTATATTTGCGGCTTCCGGCCATCGTGCAACGGACCGGGTTAAGCATACAGGTTGATACTTCCAGGCGATGCAGAAATTCAACCAACTCAACCTGATAAGCCATATTTTCCCTGGTTACGGTGCAAATCACAGAATAATTATCATATCCCTGAAGTAACTTAATCGCCTTGATTACCTTTGAAGAAACCCCACGACCGCCCCAACTTCTGCGTAACCGATCTGCCACGCTTGGGATATGCCCATCCAGAGAAAGGCCGATGCTTATTCTTCTCGATTTCAGGAATTCTATGTCTTGGGAATCCAAAAGTGTTCCGTTGGTCTGGATACCGAAACGGAAATCCCGGCTGAATTTATCGATCGCTTCAAAAACGGCCTTTTTATTAAGCAAAGGTTCTGCGCCGTGGAAAACAATCTGCGGTTTTTGTCCTTCAGGCAAGCTGGATTTAAAATAAGATTTCAAAATCTTGAGCGCTTCCAGAATCCGGCCGCCGGACATATGCCTACCATTCTTACGTAAACTTTTTGGAATATAACAATATGAACAATTCAAATTGCAACGGTCAGTAGGATTAAAATATACTGCGGAAGGATTTAAAGCCGTTCTTAAAGTCTTCATCTCCTCGCTAAAAACTTTTAGTTTTCTTTGGTATTTACGAAGTAAAAGAGAGTCATTTAGAACCTGGCTGACTTGATCTTTTCTCACCAGCGCCCAAAATGCCGTATCCGCCGAGATTAACCCGATATAATTTTTGTGTCCAATGTTTATGGGTTGAAGTTGTAAACCGTCACCGCTGTTAAAATGATTTAACTGAGGCATTATTTCTCCTGGCGGCAATCCAGGAAAGGCCGCCCGGTTTTATTTGGACGGCCTTTCCGTCGCGACAAATCAATCCTTCAACTACGCTCAGGATTGATGGTGAGCGCAGTCGAACCATCAATTTATTTTTTATCCACAAGCACATAATGAGACAGTCCGGTACCGTTTGCTTTACACTTTTTACGACAGGCAATCACTTTTTTCTTTACTTTGCGTTCTTTTTCCTTCACCTTATTCACCTCCTTTTTCGTACTTCATTTGACGGATACAGATTAAAACTTAACCTCCAGTCCGCCTGAAACACTTCTCCCCGGCATCGGATAATCGCGATCATCCAACGAACTGCCGAATTGAATCGCGTATTCTTTATTGGTCAGGTTATCCACGCCGAGAAACAACGTCGTATCCTTGATATTTTTGCGCAATTTAAGATGGACCAACCAGTAACCAGGCAGTTTTTTAGAATCAGTACTCACCTTAGTAGCCGGCCAGGCCGCATAGACCGCGTAATATTGGTAAGTATCAGAAATATATTGGCCGGAGATATCCAGAAATAATTTTTCTATCCCGGCCGGATGCTTGACGCTGATGCCGATATCCAGTTTATGCGAAGGGACATAGGATAATTTACGCGTTTCTGATTCCATCAGATTGGTACCAGAATCTCGTAATTCCTGATTTCTTTGTTTAGCATCCAGCAAAGTATAATTCAGGTTAAAAGTAATATTTTTAATCTGATAGGTATTGCTCAATTCCAAACCGTTAATCCGGGCCTTGTTAAGGTTAGAAGGCCGCCAGCGGTTACCCCAGGGACCCATTGAACCGGTGGGCGCCCAGGCAATCATATTATCCAGCGTCTGGCGGAATAGATTCATCCCGCCGGACAGGCTATCGTTAAAAGTATGTTTAACGCCGATTTCATAACTGGTTCCTTCTTCGGGAAGCAAATTGGGATTACCCTCGGCGGAATCATCCTGCGGCCAGTTAAGGTCGTTCAGCGACGGCGCCCGGTAAGAATCGCCGACGGAAACCCGCAAGGCCGTTACCGGCGCTATATGCCAGAGGAGGTTGCCTTTGGCTGAAAATTGGCTGGCAAAATCAGTCGGATTATCCCAGCGCCCGCCGACGGTCAGGGCAACTTTTCCAAATTTTATTTCATTCTGTAAAAAAGCCGCGTAGTTTCCCCGCTTCGCATCATACGCCGAAGAAACCGGTAAATTATCCGTTACATTAATTTCATCCTCACTCACCTTAAAAGTATTGCTTTCAGCATTAACTCCGAAGGTCGACCGGCGGTCGGCGGAAAAATCAAAATGGGTTATTAATTCCGTTCCGTAAACAGTTGTTTTGAAATTGGCATCTTCGGTATAATGTTTACCGGCCCACATCCATTCACGAT
>CAKKQI010000256.1 GCA_919901895.1 Candidatus Brocadiaceae bacterium
GGTAGACGAAAGCCCTTGTCCCGCTCCCGCCACGGCAGGACAGGAGTTTAAGCCAGGGCTTGAACCTACTCTTATTCAACAATGTCCCGCCGTGGCGGGACGCTATCAGAGGGGACTTCATTGGCGGGTACTCTTTCCCGCCTGAGGCTGGTCAGTCTCCGGCTAAGGAGTGCCGTTAGAGTTAGCATCCTACGAATTAAAAAAAATCTTTTTTTTGAAAGCGTATTTTTATTTAAAAAAACATACAATTTGTTATATTACATAAAATTTGTGTGGCAAATTTTATAATAACAAAACCATCTCTTTATGAAAGATAATCTAAAAAAATCTGTCGCCTTAAAAGTGGTCCGTTCACTCCGGCGGGCCGGCTTTCAGGCGTATTTTGCCGGCGGGTGCGTCCGCGACTATCTGCGCCGGAAAGAACCGGTTGATTACGACATCGCCACCGATGCCCGACCAACCCAGGTGCAACGGCTATTTAAGAAAACTATCGCCGTGGGTAAGGCCTTCGGCGTCATTAAGGTTCTCCAAAACGGATTTGAGTTTGAAGTCACCACCTTCCGGACCGAAGGCCCCTACCTGGACGGCCGCCACCCTTCTTCCGTTAAATTTTCCAGTCTGGAAAATGACGTCCAACGCCGTGATTTTACCATTAACGGAATGGTCTATGACCCCATCGCGAAAAAAGTAATTGACCTGGTCGGCGGACGGAAAGATTTAAAGCAAAAATTAATCAGGGCCATCGGAGACCCGCTGGCCAGATTTAACGAAGATAAACTGAGAATGCTCAGAGCCGTCCGCTTTGCCGTAGAACTTGATTTTATCATTGAGCCGAAAACCAAACACGCCATCAGGTTGTTATCGCCGGAAATCAAGATGGTCAGCGCCGAACGTATCAGGGATGAATTGAAAAAAATATTAATCAGCCCCCGCCGGGCTGAAGGGATTGACCTGCTGGATAAAACCGGATTATTAACGCAGATTTTACCTGAGGTCAGCCGGATGAAAGGAGTCAAACAACCACCCCAATTCCATCCGGAAGGCGATGTTTATACCCATACCCTTCTCGCCCTAACGCACCTGCCCCGATACAGTCGGGGCTTAAAAAAAACTTCACCTGCCTCCCACCCTTCGGGGCGAGGCTCGCCAGAGGCGGCGCCGGTAGGCGGGTGGGAATTAGCCCTGGCCACCCTTCTGCACGATGTCGGCAAACCGGCTACTTTTATGATTAGTGACCGGATCAGATTCCATGAACACGAGCGGGTCGGAGCAGAAATGACCTTGAAAATCTGCGAGCGGTTAAAACTTTCCACTGCGGAGAAAGAAAAAGTTACCGAATTAGTCAGCCGGCATATGGTTTTTAAAGATGCGGGCAAAATGCGCGTCAGTACTATGAAACGATTATTCCGCCTGCCCCATTATCAGGAACTGGCCGAATTACACAGGGCCGACCGGCTGGCCAGCGACCTGGATTTAAAGCCGTATCATTTCTGCGCCCGGATGTATCGCAAACTTTCTAAGGAAGAATTAAAACCAAAACCATTGATTAACGGGTATGATTTAATCGCACTGGGTTTAAAACCAGGTCCGATTTTTTCAAAGATTTTGAAAAAATTGGAAGAGG
>CAKKQI010000257.1 GCA_919901895.1 Candidatus Brocadiaceae bacterium
TTAATAAAGATACGCTGTATCTTTTGTCGCAGTATTGACAGGAATATTCATCACGGGCCAGGATATTTTTACGGTTTAATTTAACCTGCCTTTTCGGCATTTTGTCGTAAAAGGTTAACCGAATTACCCGGGGGATTTGGATCCGCAAATTAGGAGTATGAATAAACTCATCATGGTCCCGGGAAATGGAACCGCGCGAACATTCTATCCAGCGGCAAAAATCATACGTATCAAAATGCCCGTTAGTTTTGGTAATCACCTCGGCGTAATTTTTGTAAAGCAAAGCAAAGGCCCGCCTGACATTAATCAGTTTGATGGCCATAAAAAGTTTGTTCAAAACCAGGACGCTGGATGACAGCGCGCTTTCGCTATTATTGTCGCCTGTTCCGCTGGCTCCGTCCTGTCCCGACGAAGCAGGAAGTTTACCGGAAGAATTGATGTGTTTCATAAACCCTTTTTTCCTTTAGATTTTTATTATAAAATATCCGGATATATTTTGCAAGAAAATTCACTTCCCCGAAAATATTTGACAAAGAGCCGTAAGTAACATAAGATAAACTTGACAACTGATGGCACAGATTACGACGGATGCCACAGATTAATTAAGAGGGGAAATATTATGTCCGACCAGATGATGGAAAAGATTAAAAATATTGAAGACCTGCGGGTAAAAATCAAGCAGGGCGGCGGCCAACCGGCGGTTGACAAACAGCATCAGCGCGGCAAAATGACCGCCCGCGAGCGGATTGATTACCTGATGGATACCGGCACTTTTACGGAATTTGATATTTTCGCAAAGCATATCGGCCGGGATTACGGGCTGGATAAAGAAACGGTGCCAGCCGACGGGGTCATAACCGGCTACGGTAAGATTAACGGCCGGGATACTTTTGTCTATTCGGAAGATTTTACAGTCATTGCCGGTACTTTCGGTGAGATGCACGGCCGGAAAATTTGTAAAACGGTTGATTTAGCCCGGCAAATGGGTTGTCCGATTATCGGAATGAACGATTCCGGCGGTGCGCGTGTCACCGAGGAAATGGGCGCCTTAAGTATGTACGGACAACTTTTTTTCCGGCACGTCCGCACTTCCGGCGTGGTGCCCCAGATTGCCCTGATTATGGGACCGGTCGCCGGCGGACAGGCCTATTCACCGGCCCTGATGGATTTTATTTTTATGGTGGAAAAAACTAGTTATATGTTTATTGCCGGACCACCGCTGGTTAAAGCCATCGTTCATGAGGAGGTAACCGAAGAACAGTTAGGCGGACCGTCTATTCACGCTAAAATCAGCGGCGTTTCAGACCGGACGACTAAAGATGATAAAGATTGTTTAGATAAAACAAGAGAATTATTAAGTTACCTTCCGGCGAATTGCCACGAACGACCGCCTTACGTTCAACCGGATGATAAACCGGACCGTTTGACGGAAAAATTAATTGAAATTATTCCGGTTGATGCTAATAAAATCTATGATATGCATGAGGTGATTAAAGAAATTGTTGATGGCGGAAAATTTTTTGAGATAAAACCGGAATACGCGCCTAATTTAATCATTGGTTTTAGCCGGTTAAACGGTCATCCGGTTGGCGTGGTAGCCAATAATCCAACTGTGATGGCCGGTTGCCTGGATTATAAATCATCCGATAAGGGTTCACGTTTTATCAGGT
>CAKKQI010000258.1 GCA_919901895.1 Candidatus Brocadiaceae bacterium
GATTCGTCAGACAGTCCTTTCAGGTATTTTATCGCGCTGAGCCGCATTTCCCATTCTTTTGACTCTAAGGCCTTAATCACTTCGGGAAACGCTTCGGTCGGGTGAAAAGATGAAAGGGTATTGATAGTGGTTCTTTTAATAACGGGGTTATTGTCTTTTAAAAATTCAAGCAGTTGATTTATTATTAAAGGGTCGTCAAGGCCGTTCATTCCGGTTATCAGGATAGTTTTTACCAGCAGGCTTGATTTTTTGGTTGTTTCAATCAGGGCGAGAATCGTTTCTTTATTTTTGGATTGGCCGATTAACGTGATAATCGTGTCAAGAACCATCGGCGCGTCAAGTTCTAATTCCAGCGGGATAACCGTTTCGGCTAACAGTTTAATCGCCTCGGGATGGTCGGCCCGCTCCAATGATAGAAGTGTTTTTAAACGAAGTTTTGCATCATTTTTCGCCTCAGGTGATTTATAGACAGAGAGGACCTCTTTTTTGATAGTTTTCCAGTTTTCTTCAGAAACTTCAGCGTGAATTACCGATAAACCCAGGCCGAATATCAATCCGATCGCGAAAAAATATTTTTTTATCATAATTTTCAAAACCTCTCATAAAAAGAATTGGAACTACGAATCCCGCCCAGACGGGACGAATAAACACTACAAGAGGTTTCATAAGTCCTGTCAACGACCACGCAAGGCGGGGTCGTTGCCTACCCTGAATTCGTGCGGTAGACAACGCACTTTAATGCGTTGATAGCGTATTGAATATCAACTACCAGATTTTACATTTTTTTTTTGCCAAACTCGAGTTAGTATTCATTCGTAGTTCCATTAGATGAGATGCTCTTAATTCATAATTTCCGCCAGAGGCGGATCCGTCCTTTGGCGGGCAGCATTAATTTTTATCATACCCCCACGGGGATTTGAACCCCGGTCCCAAGACTGAGAATCTCGTATCCTAGGCCGCTAGACGATGGGGGCATATTCTATCGTTCATAGTGTCGCGGCGACCTTTATGGTCGCTTCTTAAATGGCAGAAACAAACCATCCCTGACGTCAGGCCGTTTCGTTACTGCAGAGTTTTAACTGAACTACTTATATTTCTTATCCGGTTTACCATTCCGTAGTCCCGCCGTATGGGAAAAGGATGACTGCTGAACTATGGTTCGTCCGCTATTACCAGCGAACGCTCGCTGTATTAGCGAGCGAACCTAGATACACAGATCTCCCGATATTTCCGCCATAGGCGGATCTGCCTTAGGCACGACATCGGGATAAACTCCGTCTGCGGTCCTATTTACCCCGCCATTTGGCGGGGCAAGTTAGACGACCCGGAATAAAAAGCGTAGAACATACTTCTGAAATTTCTTTTTCTTCTTAAATCCACTGATGTTTTTTCTCCAAAACTGCCGGACTAGGATTCGAACCTAGATACACAGATCCAGAGTCTGCGGTCCTACCATTAGACGATCCGGCAGTTTTGGAGAGTAATATACGGAAAGCATTTCCGCCTTTCTATTTAGTGGTACGATTCACCCCGCTGGTGGCGGGGTAAATTAAACTCCCCCGGAATAAAAATTTGCTGGAAGCAAATCTTTATGGTATTATAAACATAAAATAAAAATTTTCAAGGAAAATTGGTATGGCTAAGCCGGTGATAGGCATTAACGCTAATTTAACGAAAGATGGATCCGACCATTTACATCAGGATTACAGCCGGGCGGTGATTAAAGCCGGCGGCCTACCCCTGATTCTACCGGTGGTGCCCACGACCGCTTTAGTTAAGGCCTTATTGAAAAAAGTGGACGGTTTGATTTTAAGCGGCTCCGGTTATGATATTAATCCGCATACTTACGGCGAAAAAAAAATGCCGCAGACTAAATGGATGCCACCGGCCAAAGAATTTTTTGATCTGACACTGGTCCGGTTGGCCCTCCGGAAAAAGATTCCGCTTCTGGCGATTTGTCACGGTCTTCAGGTGCTTAACGTTGTTTTGGGCGGAACGTTGATTCAGAACATAGCCACTCAATTAAAAGGCTCGCGGCCTCATCGTGATGGGGCCTCACATAAGGTTTACCTGCACGACTTCTCACGTTTATATCGGATAATCAACTCCTGCCCCGATGTAACAGCGGTGGTAAAAATAATTAAAACTAACAGTTTTCATCATCAGGCCATCAAAGAACTTGGTCGTGGGTTAATGATTAACGCCCGGGCTGAAGACGGGTTGATTGAAGGAGTGGAACTCGTTAAACGCGACCAATTCGTAATCGGGTTACAATGGCATCCGGAACGATTGATAAGCCGGCCGGAACAACTGGCCTTGTTTAAGGCATTAATTAAATCGGCTTCCGTCCCCGCCCTTTCAGGGAGAAAGGGCGGGGTAAATTAATAATTACTCCCGTCTCGCCGCGGCTTGTCCCGATTCATCGGGGCGGGAGCGGGACGAGGCTCGTTTCTGGTGGCCGTCCTATGGCTGATTTTCTTCAACCCCAAAAAGTTTTAACCAGGCCTCAACCTGATGTTTATCCGCCACACCGGAAATTTTTTCCTGCGGTTCGTTTATCATTTCCGGTTGAGGTGTTGTTGGCCGGAGTTCATCGATAAAGTCACCTGATTTAAATGTTTTCGCCCCGTTTGATAAGACCGCCCGCGCTAAGGACCGGTCTTCCGTTACCACCGTAATATTTTTGGGTTGTTGGTGCCTGATGACAATGTCGCTGATAACCGTATCGGCGGTAACGCCCCGGGCTGAAAAAATAACCTCTATATTCGCAACTATTTTTAAACCGGTTTGTTTATGCGTGTAAGATTCGCGGCCGTCAAAAACCACGATGATTTGATATTGGCGTCTTAGATTATATTTGGTTAAGACCTGAAGGAGATTGTCCCGTGCTTTTTCAAGGCTTTTGGGAGTGTCCGGCAAATTCTGGTAGGCAAAAATTAGATTATAACCGTCTATGATTAAAAGCATTGGTATTTTTTGTGTTTTTTAGCCGGCCGGCTAAGACTTGTTTTAATTCGGTATTTTTAAAATAGTTATGCAATCTCCGGAACCCTTCTTTTATTTGCGGGACCGTCGCGCTGCCAAAGCAAAGGCGGATATATTCGTTATGTTTGGCCCCAAAACTTTCGCCTGGTACGGCCGAGACTCCGGCTTTTTCAATCAAGTCTGGGCATAACAAATTAGCGTTTTGCTTGATATTAGGAAAAGTATAAAATGCCCCTTCCGGTGCAATATAAGTCCAGCCGATCTTATCCATTTCTGGTTTAATAGTTTGCTGGCGTCTGGTATATTCGGCAATCATTTCTTTAACGCAATCCTGCGGTCCGGTAATAGCCGTTAGAGCCGCGTACTGGCTAACGGTCGGCGGACAAGCCGCTATCCCGCGGTTAATCTTACCGAATTCTTTAATTAATTGGGCTTCAGGTGAAATCAACCAGCCGATCCTGAACCCGGTCATCGCGTAACGTTTGGAGACCGAATTAACCTTAATCGTCCGCTCCGGCGCCAGCGTCGCAATAGAAATGTGTTTCGCCCCGTCATATAACATCGGTTCATAAACTTCATCAGAGATAATCGTTAAATCGTATTTTTCGGCGATTCGGACCAGTTTTCCCAGGTTGGTTTTATTAAGCACCCGGCCGGTGGGATTTTCCGGTGAGTTGACTAACAGTAATTTAATGTTATGGTTTTTAAAGATTGATTCATCAAGAATGAAATTGTTGTCATCATCAAAAAATGGCGTGGTGACGAATCCGCCCGGTCCGCTGCTGACCACCAGTGTGTACCCGGCCAGCCATGATGGTTCAGGGAATAAAATTTTTTCACCGTGTTTAAGTAAGGCCGAGCAGGCCAAAAACATTGCGCCCATTCCCCCGACGGTTACCAGGACATTATCTTTAGTGATGTGATTTAATTGATTGGCTGTTTTTTCGTAATGGGCAATGGCTTCGCGTAACGGTTCGATGCCTAACTGGGAAGTATATTTGGTTTTTCCGTCACGCAGGGCTTTAACGGCTGCTTCAATGATGTGCGGAGGGGTGGGTAAATCCGGGTCGCCGATATCAAATCTGACGCAACCTTTCCGGGCACAGGCCCGGTCGGCCATTTTCTGGATGGGCGATTCTAAAGCAAAAAGTTCTTTCCGGATGTTAATCGGCATAACCAATCACGATGTATTTTACCTTATGTTTTTGAAATGATTTGAAAACGCCCTGTAACCGGTTGAGCATTTTTAAGGTCCTGTAATTTTGGGTTTACGGTTAACGCTAAATCCGTAAAAGAGCAAAGCATTTCCATTCTTTCGGACAACGGTAACGAACGAAACCAGCGAACTTTGCTTTCAATGGTTTCTTTTTCGCGGTGATGTGAAATTGTTTTATTCATTATAGGGCTATTACTTTTCCGCCCACGATTATTTTAACTGCTTTGCCTTTGACCTTCCGACCGGCAAAGGGACAGTTACGGCTTTTTGATTTAAATTTAGACGGGTCAATGACCCATTGTTTTTCTAAGTCAATTATCGTAATATCCGCATCCGCTCCGACGGCCAGCGTGCCTTTAGAAATTCCTAAAATCCGGGCCGGGTTAACGGTCATCTTGGCAACCGCTTCAGATAAAGTGAGTATTTTTTTATCAACTAATTCGGTAATTACCAGCGGAAGCATTGATTCCATCCCGATCATTCCAAAAGGCGCCAGGTTAAATTCCACCTCTTTTTCTTCAGGGGCGTGCGGAGCATGGTCTGAAGCAATTACGTCAATGGTGCCGTCTTTTAAGGCCTGGTGGATGGCTTCAATATCTTTTTGAGTCCTTAAAGGCGGGTTGACTTTAAAAACCGGGTCAAAACCACCGTTAATATTCTTGATACATTTATCGGTCAGGGTGAAATGGTGTGGGGTGACTTCGGCCGTAACGTTTATCCGGCCGAGGCTGGATTGGTTTTTAGCCCACTTAATCAGTTCAATACTGCCGATGGTAGTAATATGGGCGAGGTGCAGCCGGCCGCCGGTCAATCGGGCCAGCATCATATCACGATGCACCATAATTTCTTCGGCAATGGCCGGCATACCGGCTAATCCTAACTCTAAAGAAACTAATCCTTCATTCATCACGCCCGCACCGACTAAATCTTTATTCTCGCAGTGGGAAATGATGGGGCGGTTAAACATTTTAGAATATTCTAAGGCCCGGCGCATCACCTCGGCATTGCTGACCGGCTCTCCGTCATCAGAAAAAGCCACCGCGCCGCCCCGGACCAGTTGTCCCATTTCAGCCAGTTCTTTTCCCTGGCGGTTTTTGGTAATGGCGCCGATCGGGAAAACGTTAGCTTTAGCAGTTCGTTTGGCTTGGAGATAGACAAACTCAGCCGAGGCCTCATCGTCAATCGGCGGGTCGGTATTCGGCATACAGGCAATACTGGTAAATCCGCCGGCGACCGCGGCCGTACTGCCGCTGGCAATGGTTTCTTCATCTTCTTTGCCCGGTTCGCGTAAATGAACATGCATATCAATCAAACCGGGCGTGACAATTAATCCTTTGGCGTCAATTACTTCATCCGCTTTATCTATTTTAGTGCCGATGGATTTAATTTTTCCGTCCGCAATCAGAATAGAAGTAACGCGGTCTAATTTATTGGCCGGGTCAATCACCCGCCCGTTTTTGATGAGTATTTGTCCCATAATTATTTTATTTCAGATACCAGATAAAGTACCGCCATCCGGACCGCCAGGCCGTTGGTAACCTGTTCCAGGATCACCGAATGCTTTCCGTCTGCGACCTCCGGTGTAATTTCCACTCCGCGGTTAATCGGACCGGGATGCATAATCAAGACATCCGGTTTGGCTTTTTTAAGCCGTTCCGAGTTTATGCCAAAAAGGCGCGCATACTCCCTGATGGACGGGAACAGGTTGGTATTCTGGCGTTCCAGTTGGATCCGCAGGATATTAATGACATCCACTTCGGGAATAATCTCATCTATATTATAGGAAATAGTTACGCCTAATTGTTTAAATTCATCCGGTACGAGAGTCGCCGGTCCGACGGCGATGACCTGGGCGCCTAATTTGGTTAATCCCCAGATATTGGAGCGGGCAACCCGGCTGTGCAGGATATCACCCACCACCGCTATTTTAAGTCCTTTAATTTTTTTCTTTTTTTCCCGGATGGTGAAAATATCAAGTAACCCTTGAGTGGGATGTTCGTGTGGGCCGTCGCCGGCATTGACTACGGAGGCCTTAAGGATTTTACTTAACAGGTGGGGCGCCCCGGGAGAGGAGTGTCTGATAACTATAATATCGACACCCATGGCCTCAATATTCCGGGCCGTATCTTTTAAACTTTCACCTTTAACCAGGCTACTGCCGCTGCTGGAAAAATCAACCACGTCGGCGCTGAGCCGTTTGGCCGCTAAAGAAAACGATGTTCTCGTTCTGGTGCTCGGTTCCACAAACATATTAACCACCACTTTACCGCGCAGGGCGGGGACTTTTTTGATGTTACGGGTTGAAACTTCTTTAAATGACCCGGCCGTATCAAGAATAGTATTTATTTCCTCGGCCGAAAGTTCAGCCAATCCCAGTAAATGCTTTCGTGACCAGCCCCGCCCTTTCAGAGAGAAAGGGCTGGACAAGCCCCGCTCCCCGATGGACATCGGGGGGCGGGACAAGTTCACCCCGCCGGAGGCTGGGTAAAATTTATTATTTTTCGCCATAATTATTTTTTTCTGGTTACCCATACTCCGTCGATTCCGTCTGTTTCGGCTAATTTGACGTTAATAATTTCGTTATCTTTGATTTTAATAGTTTTCCCAACGTAATCGGGCTGGATGGGCAACTCCCGGCCGCCGCGATCAACCAGCGCGGCCAGTTGAATGGAACGAGGACGTCCGAAATCAATCAGCTCGTCGATCGCCGCCCGGATCGTCCGGCCGGTAAAAAGAACGTCATCTACCAGAATAATATTTTTATTGGTTAAGTCAAAATCTATTTTAGTCCCCTTAACTAAGGGGGCCGGCCCGATCGTTTCCAGGTCGTCCCGGTAAAGGGTGATGTCAACCCAGCCGAGCGGGATATTGGTTTTAGTTTTCTGTTCGAGGATGATTTTTAAACGTTGGGCTAAGGGAATGCCGCGGTTATGAATACCGATTAAAGCGATGGAGTCAGGGTTATTGTTTCCGGTTAAAATAGAGCGGGCGAATTGGGTAATCAGTGTTTTGATCTGGGTCGAGGATAGAATCTTTTTTTCTTTAGTCATTTTAGCCGATGGCTAATCCCGCCGGGGGGCGGGACAAAATATTTAAAGTGCCCCAAATTGCGTAAAATATTTTAAATATATTTTACTTTAAAGTCAAGTTTTTTCAAACAAGTAATGGTACAATTCTAAATTGTTTGACCGCCACCAGTCCCCGGTCGGTTAATTTTAACTCCGGAACCGGCGCCAGCGCTAAAAAAGAAAGTGTCATAAACGGGTCGGTTAATTTACAGCCTAGCCGGTGAGCCATCCGGTTTAACAGTTTTATTTTCTGGGCCACTTCACGGATTGGCCGGTCGGAGATAAGACCGGCTATGGTGAGAGGAAGATGGGCTGGTATTTGACCGTTGACTACCAGGACCTGCCCGCCGCTGGATTGTCCCAGGACTTGAACCGCTTTTAACATATCAGCATCATTTGTACCAACCACAATAATATTATGAGAATCATGGGCCACCGAAGAAGCCAAAGCGCCTTTTTTTAAACCGATGCCTTTAACAAATCCTAACCCTACCCGGCCGGTCCGCCGATGCCTTTCTACCACCGCTATTTTTAAAATGTCACGTTTCGGGTCGGAAACCACCAGCCCGTTTTGAACGGTGGGGGTGGTGATAATTTCTCGGGTAATAATCTGACCCGGCACAATTCCGATTACCCTGATTTTATTCACTTGCCCTGATTCTGTCGCGATTTGGGCCTTAATTTGAAAACGTTCCGGTGTTAACCGGTTTAATTTAATGGTATTTTTGATGAGATTGCTTCGTCCCGGTGGACATCGGGACTCGTAATGACATTTTTTTTTAATAAAACCGTCCTGCGCGACCAGTTGTCCTTTTTTATAGACCTGCCTAATCCGAAAATTTTTAAGATTATCCAGCACTACCAAATCCGCCTGATATCCGGGTGCGATGGCGCCTAATTTTTTTAACCTGAAATAGGCCGCGGTGTTAATGGTCGCCATCTGGATGGCCTGAACCGGGTTAAGACCGGAACGGACGGCTTTTTTAACGATGAAATTGAGATGGCCTTCTTTGAGTAAATCCGCCGGGTGGCGGTCATCGGTAACGAAAAAACAACGCCGGCTGTTAAGAGGCGTGATAATTTTTAATAGTTCCGTTAAATTTTTAGCCGCGCTGCCTTCGCGAATCATCAGATACATCCCGGAGCGCAATTTTTCCAACGCTTCAGCCCGCGTCGTGCATTCATGGTCTGAAGTGATGCCGGCTCTGATGTAAGCCGCGAGCGGTGGGCCGGTGAGTCCTGGCGCATGTCCGTCAATAATTTTGTTTTGAGCCAGTTTAATTTTTTTTAACACTTCAGGATGCCTGGAAATTACGCCCGGGTAATTCATCATTTCAGCCAGGCCCAGCACATCGGGATGTTTCATTAACGGTTTTAAATGCCGGCTGGTTAAAGTGGCGCCGGAAGTTTCCAGATGAGTCGCCGGGACGCAGGATGGCAGCATCACAAAAATCTCAATCGGGGTAATTTTATTAGATTCCATTACATATTTAATGCCGGTCAGGCCCAGGACGTTAGCGATTTCGTGCGGGTCGCAAATCACGGTGGTAGTGCCGAGTGGTAAAACCGTGCGGGCGAATTCGGCGGGGGTAACCAGACTGCTTTCAATATGGACGTGTCCGTCAATAAATCCGGGCGCCAGGTATTGGTTTTTCAGATTGATGATTTTGCGGGCCGGATAGGTGCCGAGTCCGAAGATTTGCGTGCCGTTGATGGCGACATCGGTTTTATAAATTTCACCGGATAAAACGTTGATTAGACGGCCGTTTTTTAAAAGCAGATCTACTTTTTCTTGGGTCTCGCCCATAAATTTTTGCACCCAAAAATTTATTTATGCAAAATCGATAAAATTAGGTGTTCCGTTAAGGTAGGATAAGGTAGAAATTATAGATAATCCCCTTAATCCCTCTTTAATAAGGTGGACTTACGCCAATCCTTCTTAATCCCCCTTAATAAAGGGGGCGAGGGGGATGTTTTTCTTTTTCTTTCATCTTCGGCTTTTCGTGTCGGAACAAAACTTTATCTGTTTTGCCTAATATACCCGATATACGGCAGACTGCGGTAATGTTCGTTATAGTCAATGCCGTAACCAACCACGAACCGGTCCGGTATTTTAAAACCAACGTAAGCAAGTTTCAATTTAATTTTACGCCGGGCCGGTTTGTCCAGCAGGGTGCAAATTTTAACGTCTTTGGGATGATATTTCTGCAGTTCTTTTTTAAGATAAGAGACGGTTAAGCCGGAATCAATGATATCTTCAATAATAAGAATGTCTTTATTTTTAATGGGGGCAGTAAAATTGCTTCGTATTTTTATTTTACCGGAAGAGGTGGTGCGCGGTCCGTAAGAAGAAAGACTGACAAAGTCGCACTGAACCGGTATGGTTAGATGGCGAAACAGGTCCGCCATAAAAATAAAAGACCCTTTAAGAATTCCGATGAGCACCAGTTCTTTATGGCAATAATCCCGATTAAGACGTCCGGCTAATTGTTTGACCCGTCGCTTTATTTGGGTTTTGGTTAAAAGAACGGGTATTTGGGTCATTGCGATTGGGTGTTAGGCTTTCCCGCCTGCCCGCCCCGCTTCGCTTGGCGAGGCCGGGGAGGCGGGTCAGCCTTTGGCTGAAGCCTAAAGAGAACCACGCTAAAGCGTGGTACCCAATGGCTAAATAATTATTATAATTCTTTCTGCCGGAGCAGGACTGATAATTTTTCCAGGGCTTTTTTTTCAATCTGCCGAACCCGTTCCCGGGAGATTTTAAGCCGTTTGCTTACTTCAGCTAAAGTAAGCGGTTTTTTGTGGTATTTTTCCAGCCCGTAGCGCATTTTTAAAACGGTGGCTTCTCTTTCCTGAATATTGGAAAGCAGGTCCTGAATGCGCGAAGTTTCAACTTTACCGAAAAATTTTTCGTCGGCCGATTTAATTGATTCATCCATCACCGGCCCACCCGATTCTTTTAAAAGGTCAAGACTGAGCAATTTATCCGTGGGGAGGCCGGAGCGTAATATTTTTTTAAACATCTTAAAACTTTCGGGCGGTAGGGGGATTTCTTTGGTAATTTCTAAAAAATCCGGAGCGCGTCCTAATTTTTGGGTTAACTTAGCCGAGGTGTTTTTCCACCGGGCGACAATTTCCACCACATGGCAGGGAAGCCGGACGGTTTTAACCGTATTTAACAAGGCCCGGGAAATTGATTGTTTAATCCACCAGATGGCATAGGTGCTGAAACGGTTCCCGCGTTTATAATCAAAGCGTTCGACCGCCTTCAAAAGGCCCATATTGCCTTCTTCAATGAGGTCCATTAAAGATAATCCGCGGTTTAAATAACTTTTCGCGACGCTGACCACCAGCCGGAGATTGGAGCGAATCATCCGGTCGCGGGCTTTTATATTAACGCGTTTTGTTTTTTGCCCTAATTTTTTTTCCTCTTCTGAAGTCAGCAGAGGGAAGCGGTTGACTTCTTTTAAATAGGTTTCTAAATCTTTTTCAATCATGTCGGCCTATCGCCGGAGGCGTCAGTTATTTTTAAAAAAATCTTTTATGGTCTTCACCACGAATTCTTGCATTTCCTTAGTTAATTCCGGATAAATCGGTAAGGACAGGCATTCCCGGGCCGCTTTTTCCGCTTCCGGACAATCACCTTGCCGGTAACCCAGCGGTTTAAAACATTCCTGCAGATGTAAAGGCAGGGGATAATATATTTCGGTGCCGATCTGATGCTGTTGTAAAAATGCTTTTAACTCATCGCGTTTGGTTAAAACTCGAATGGTATATTGATGATAAGTATGGTTTCGGTCCGGTTTGGTTACCGGTCCGGTTATTTGGTCGGTCAGGGCGGACTGCCGGAAAAGTTGGTCATAATAACGGGCGTTATTTATCCGGGCCTTTTGCCAGCCGTCCAGATATTTTAACTTGATGGTTAAGATCGCGGCCTGCAGGGTATCCAGCCGGCTGTTACACCCAACATACTGATGATAATATTTTTTCTGACCGCCGTGAACGCGCAGGGTTTTAAGGAGTTCCATCACCGACTGGTCGTCGGTGGTGATCAATCCGGCGTCTCCCCAGGCGCCCAAATTTTTAGACGGGAAGAATGAAAAACAACCGGTCATGCCTAACGTGCCGGCTGATTTATTTTGATAAGCGGTGCCGATGGCCTGGGCGGCGTCTTCAATCACCTGCCATTGATACTTCCGGGCCAGGGCCAGAAGTTCCGTCATATCCGCGCACTGTCCGTAAAGATGTACCGGGATAATCGCTTTTATCCGGCGGTTAGTTTTTTTGTTAACCAATTGGCCGCTTGCCCCGTCCGCCTTAGGCGGAGTATCGGGGCTTGCCTGCTCAATCCGGTATTGTTGTTGAATCAGTTTTTCTATAGCAGCCGGCGATAAATTATAAGTGTCCGGGTCAATGTCGGCAAAAACCGGCGTGGCGCCGAGCCGGCTGATGGCGCCGGCGGTGGCAAAAAAGGTAAACGGGGTGGTGAGAACTTCGTCGCCTTCTTTAATTCCGAAAGCCATCAGTGAAAGAAGCAGGGCATCGGAGCCGGAAGCGACGCCAATCGCATATTTAGAGCCGATATACCGGGTCATCGCCTGTTCAAATTTTTCCACTACCGGACCAAGAATAAAATGCTGGGATGTTAAAACTTCCTGTAACGATTGCCAGACTTCTTCTTTAATCTGGGCGTATTGTGATTTTAAGTCAAGCAGAGGCACTTGCATGGTAAACCTCCTAACTACAGACTCGTTCCGATGAGCAAAGTGACATCAGGATTATACTGGTTTAGACGGATTACTCGTCCGAGGCGGACACAGATTATCTGAAGTATATTATAAAATTAAAAATTCTGCAATATTTTATTGAAAAAAATTATTTTAAAAAGTCAATTGACAATTAAATTTTTTGCTGATATAATTAAGATGGTTAACTTGCTTAATTTTTCCGATAAATAATAGAGTATGTTCCGGATTATTATTCTTAATCCTTCCGAAGTTATTTTTGAAGGCCTGGCGGAATCTGTTTTCCTTCCCGGTAGTTATGGGGAACTGGAAGTCTTGGATTTTCACTCTCCGATGATTACAACCTTAAAAGAAGGCCGCATCAGGGTGGATAATAATTTCTTTAATATCAAACATGGTTTGGCCAGGATGAATCTGAATAATGAGTTAGTCGTATTGGTGGATTCATAATAACTTAAGTTGACTTGAGTAATAAGAAATATTGAATATGAGTATGGATAAAGCGATTCCGGTTATCCTGATTTTATTAGCCGTTTCGCTGGTTTCTTCCTTTCTGATCGGATTGGTCGGTTATACCAGTATTCAATCTTTAGGTCGTAATCCTTCCCGTGCTTCGCGGGCGCAACTCCGGATGGCTATTTATTATATGATCATCGGCGCGGCGGCCGTCGCGATTTTTTTAATAGTTTTTAAATGGTTTAAACCAACTTAGGGATGATATGATTACACTGATTTTAATTAGATTACACAGATTTTCCGGCGAGAGTTTTAATCGCTGTCAGCCTGAGGCTGATCAGTCCTTTGGCTGATAATCTATCTCTAAATCTGTGTAATCATTATAGGGAAAAATTATGGGAATGACGTTGGAAGGGGCGATTCCGGTTATTCTTATTTTGATAACGGTGACGCTGGGGCCTTCCTTTATTATCGGCGTGGTGGGCTACGCCAGTATTCAGGCGTTGGGGCGTAACCCTTCGGCTGCGCCCAAGATTCAACTGGCGATGATGATTTCTTTTATTTTCGCCGAAGCCATCGCCGTCATTGCCCTGCTGGTAGTTTTTAATTTGTTTAAAGGCGGATAATACGAGGAAGCAAAAATATGGAACTGGCTCAGATTCTTCCTTTAGTCGTTGGTTTTGTCATACTGTCGCTGATAATATTATTGGTTATCAGAAAGGTATTGGGAACTCATGCCGACGTGGCGGTTCGGCGTTTACAGAAGTTAAATGAAGAAAATTTACGCCGGGAAGTGGAATTAAAGAGAAAATTAGACGAAGCCGAAGCGGCCTATAAAAAGAAATTAGCCGAGGCGGAAAAAGAAGCCCAGATTTTAAAAGAAAAAATCCAGAAAGAAGCGTTGGAATTAAAAGATAAAATCCTTCGCAAAGCAGAACAGGAAAAGCAGGAAATTATTACCGAGGCTAAAGAAGAAGCGGAAAATCTTAAGACCGCCTCGGCCAAGGGAATGGAGTTGAAAGTAATTAACACCGCGGAAGATATTTTAAGACTGATTTTGACGGAGGAGTTAACCGCCCAGATCAATAATTATTTTACCGATTTGGTTATTGAGCAGCTCAGCCGGTCCGGTAGCCAAAAAATAGAGACCCAGGACGGTCTGGCGGAGGTAACCGGTTCGCGTTCCTTGACTCCTGAACAGAAAAAAAAATTAACCGATATTCTGTCGGATTGCACCGGCAAAAAAATTACGGTGGTTGAAAAAAATGATGAAAATCGTCATTTAGCCGGTATTTATATTAAATTGGGTGATGTGGTTATTGACGGAACCCTGAGCAACCGGCTCAAACATATTTTGAGCCAATATAAAGAACATCTTCCGAAATAAATTCGGGATAGGTTAAGGTATGAATACGATTCTTAATAATAACCAAACCGCGCTTAATTTCGTAGAAGTTAAAGAAATCGGCCGGGTGAAAGATGTTAAAAAAGGGATCGTCCGGATTCACGGGTTGCCCGGTTGTATTTACGGACAACTGATTCGCTTTTCAGCCGGCGCCAAAGGATTAGTGATCGGGTTTGATGAAGAAGAAGTCATGGTTTTGGTTCTGGGTGATGAGACAACGGTTAATTCCGGGGAAGAAGTGGTCAGCCAGATTGAACCGTTGCGAATACCGGTGGGATACGGATTTATCGGACGGGTAGTTAATGCCCTGGCTGAACCGCTGGACAATCGGGGTTACATTAAAGCAGACGACTATTATCCGGTTTTCCGTGAAGCCATGGGGGTGATTGAAAGAATTCCCGTAGACGAGCCGCTGGAAACAGGCGTTAAGATTATTGACGCGGTCATACCGATCGGCCGTGGACAGCGTGAATTAATTATCGGTGACCGGATGACCGGTAAGACCACCCTGGCAATTGATACCATTCTGAACCAGAAAGGGAAAGATGTTATTTGTATTTATTGTTGCATCGGGCGGAGCCAGGCCTCGCTGATCAAACTCATCCAGTTATTGCATGAACGCGAGGTAATGAATTATACGTTTGTTGTTGCGGCGACCGGTTTGGCTTCTCCCAACGAACAATATCTGGTTCCCTATACTGCCTGCGCGCTCGGCGAATTTTTTATGTTTAACGGTAAGCATGTTCTGATTGTCTTTGACGACCTGACCAGGCATGCCTGGGCTTATCGCCAGATTTCATTGCTGCTGGAAAGAGCCCCGGGTCGCGAAGCCTA
The DNA here is from genome assembly GCA_919901895.1 of Candidatus Brocadiaceae bacterium. Lineage (GTDB taxonomy): Bacteria > Planctomycetota > MHYJ01 > JACQXL01 > CAKKQI01 > CAKKQI01. The sequence continues at coordinate 14,707 of CAKKQI010000258.1, forward strand.
TCCCGGAGATATTTTTTATATTCACTCACAGCTGCTGGAGCGGGCGGCCAAATTGCGTCAGGAATTAGGCGGCGGGTCAATGACTTTCCTTCCCATCGTGGAAACGCTTCAGGGTGATTTCACCGGCTATATTCAAACCAACCTAGTTTCCATTACCGACGGGCAGATTTATCTGAATACCGCTTTGTTTTACGAGGGGTTTAAACCGGCGATTGATCTGGGGCTTTCTATTTCCCGGATCGGTAGTAAAGCCCAGACGCCGGCCATGCGCGAACTCAGCCGGATGCTCAGATTGGAATACGTTCAGTATCGTGAACTTCTTAAGATGAGCCGCTTGCGGACCAGGCGGTCGCCGGAAATAGAAGCTAAACTTAAACGCGGAAAAGTTTTGACTGCCCTTTTTACCCAAGACAAACATTCACCGGTGTCATTAGCCGAAGAAATCGTTCTTTTTTATTCCTTTAAACTCCATATCATGGAATTACTTCCCATTGAACAAGTCTATGAATTTAAAAGTGAGATTTTTTCGTTTATCAGGGGAAATTATCCCGAATTAATAAAAAAAATTGAAACCAAAAAAGAATTAACCACGGAAATTACCGAAATACTGGACAAATGTTTTACTGAATTTTTAAAATCAAAGAAAAAATGAAATCGCTCCAGGAACTCAAAAAAGAAATAGTTTTTAATAATGAGATGTATGAACTGATTGATATTTTAAAGAAAACGGCCGTGGCTCAGTTCCAGGTTTTATCAACCAAGCATAAGACATTAACAGTGGAAAAAAGGTTTTCCGGTTATCTGGATAAAATATTCGACTTGATTAATTACCGGGTGGTGCGTCATCCGGTCTTGACCAATCCAACCAAGCGGGTATTATTGGTAATTATGACGACGGATCTGGGGTTCCTTGGTGGCGTTAATACCAACATGATTGAGACGGCTTTGAGCCGGGTGGGACGCCGGGATGAGGTGTTATTAGTTGTCGTGGGCGAAAAAGGCCGTGATTATTTTGAAGGGGCCGGTCGGGATTGCGCTTTCTTGCCGGGCGTGAGCGATGAGGTTAAATTTGAAGAGGCGGTGAGATTGC
>CAKKQI010000259.1 GCA_919901895.1 Candidatus Brocadiaceae bacterium
GCGCCTTGCGTAACGAAGGAACTAAAAAATTCGGCGAACTGCAGTTAGAACTGGTAAAAAAATTAGAAGCCAAACAAATTTCCCAGCGGGATGCCCAGTATGAAGTAGAAAAATTTTGGGTCAGCGCCCTGCGCCGGGCCGTCCGGGACGGCGATATAAAATACGGTTCCTTAATGGCCGGGCAGAGCGTTGGACTGGTGAACGAAATCAAAAGTGTTAAGGAAATTATCAATGAGTTTATCACTGAGGCCGAAGCCGAAGTGGCCCGGTTAAGCCGGTAACCGGTTAGCAGTCATCAGTAATCAGTAACCTTATGAATTATCATAACTTAGCGGCTGTATTTGTCCCGATCTTCATCGTGATTATCTTATCCGGCTGCGCACTGTTCGGTGGTCAAAAAGACGTTTACACCGATTCCGTTCCTTATGATCAACCCGAAGAAAAAGTTTGGTCGGCCGTGCAGGAAGTCTTACGGGATTATACCATCCTGAAAGAAAACCGCCGGGAGGGATTATTAGAAACAATTTGGTTTGATGAAATAATCGGGGTGGGCCGATACGAAAGTTCCCGTAAAAAGCTTTACCTGGAAGTGGTTAAGCAATCCGTCTCATCGGCTGATAAATCCGGCCGGCCGGCTGGCGAAAAAAACGATGCTTACGTCGTAAAAATAATGGTTAAAGTCCAGCATAATAAAAATTTGCCCGCCCTGCCGGAACCGGAATCAATGCAATGGAAAGATGCCGGTTTTGATGAAACCATTCCCCAGATAATTCTATGGAAATTAGACCGGCGTTTATTGAAAAAATAGCCGCGGGATTATTGAAATAATGCTTTCTAACGAAATTTTAGCCCTTCATCATCAATCGGTTGTCGTGGACGGTCATGCCGATACTTTCGGTAAGTTGTTAAACACTCCGGTTGATTTTTTTAAACGCACTTTTAAAATACCGGCGAAATTTTTAAAACATCAGCCGCCGCATTCTGAAGGGGCCGGGGCTGAACCGCTTCATATTGATTATCCCCGCCTTAAACAGGGCGGCACCGATTTGCAGGTTGTCGCGATTTACACTCCGCCGGTTTATCATTCAGCTAAAGCCACCACTTTTGCCTTAAGAGTAATTGCCAAAATCCATCGGACCATTAACGAAAGTCGCGGTAAAATTATTCCCGTTCTTTCCAAGAATGACCTGAAGTTCATTCCCAATAAAAATTCTTTTGTCCGGGTCGGTACGAATTTTATTCGTGCTTCAAACCCGGTTGGTTTTCTATTAAGCATTGAAGGCGGCGCGCCGCTGGATAACCGGCTGGATTTTTTGGAGATATTTTACGCCCTGGGTATCCGCGCTTTAGGATTAACTCATAATCCTCATAACGAATTGGGGGACGGTATCGGCGTCTCCCGGCCGAAAGGTCTTACCGGATTCGGGAAAGATGTGGTTAAGAAATTAGACCGAATGGGAATGTTAATTGACGTAGCGCATTTAGCCGAACCAGGTTTTCGTGACGTAGCCAGATTGGCCGGCGGCCCGATTATTTCATCTCATACCGGCGTCCGGGCTTTGCGGAATATTCCGCGCAATCTTAATGACGCTCAAATTAAAGAAATCGTCCGCCGGCAGGGCGTGATGGGTATTTTTTACCTGCCTCAATATCTGGTAGATTTAAAAAATAAAAAAAGCGGGGCAGTCGGCGTAAAAAATGTGGTTGACCATATTCAATACATAGCCGATAAATTCGGAGTTGATTATGTCGGATTAGGGTCCGATTTTGACGGATATTCCGGCGTCACCGAAGGATTAGAAGATGTTTCAAAACTACCCAATTTAACAATGGAATTAACCCGCCGGGGGTTTACCCGCCCGGAAATCAAAAAAATCCTGGGCGAAAATTTCTTGCGGGTTTTTCGGACGATATTGCATTAATTGCAAGTTTTATAAGTTACGACTCCGATAAATCTGGGTCATAACTTATTTGTTCTTTTTGTTTGACATTTTTATTAATATTGTTAAACTATTAAGCGTTGAAAAAAGAGAGAGAAAATATTTCAGGAAAGGATAGGGAAAATGCCGTTAGTACAGGAACGAAAAAAAGGAATTATTGAAGACTATCGGGTTCATGAAAAGGACACCGGTTCACCGGAAGTGCAGGTTGCTTTATTAACCGAACGAATCAATCATTTAAGTGCACATCTGAAAACTCACCGGAAGGATTTTAATACCCGCCGGGGACTTCTGGTGCTGGTTGGCCACCGTTCCGCCCTCCTTAAATATCTGAAAAAATATGACCGACCCAGATATCAAAAACTGATTGAGCGGCTCGGTATCAGAAAATAATAATTTTTAAAATTATTATTAACAAGCCGTTTCGGTTTTTGAAATCAAATTTTTTAATTAGTAATCAATATCTAAAAAAGGAGTTGAAATGAGTTTACAAAAAGTAGAAACCAAGATTGGTTCTAAGATGTTTTCCATGGAAACAGGCCGGATGGCTAATTTAGCCCACGGAGCCGTGCTGGTTTCCTGCGGTGAATCCGTCGTGTTAACCGCCGCGGTAATGGGGCCCAGCCGGGTTAGCGAAAACGGTGGCGATGATTTCTTGCCGCTGACCGTCGATTATCGCGAAAAAACCTGCGCGGCCGGCAAAATCCCCGGCGGATTTTTCAAGCGAGAAGGCCGCCCCTCCACCAAAGAAATTTTAACCATGCGGATGACAGACCGCCCTTTAAGACCGCTTTTTCCCGAAGGGTTTACTAATGAAATCCAGATAATGTCACTGGTTCTCTCTGCAGAAAAAGAAAGCGACCCTGATATTTTAGCCATTAACGGCGCTTCAGCCGCCCTGGTTATTTCCGGTATTCCTTTTAACGGGCCCATCGGCGCCGTCCGGGTCGGACGCATCGCCGAAGAATTTGTGGTTAACCCTTCTCTGCCCGAATTGGAACAGAGTTCCCTGGAACTGATTGTCGCCGGAACAGAAGAATCAATTATTATGGTGGAAGGCGGCGCCCGGGAAGTCTCCGAAGAAATATTACTGGAAGCCATTTCTTTCGGGCATCAACAGATTAAACAAATTATCCTGATTCAAAAAGAACTTCGCGAAAAAGTCCAGCCCGTTCCCCGGCCGGTAGAATTGAAAACTTTAGACCGGTCGCTCCTGGAAAAAATCAGACCCCGGGTTTACCGGACATTAAAAGAAAAATTTTTAATCACGTCAAAACAGGAACGCCGCGAAGCGATCAAGGAAATCCAGAACCAGATTATCGGCCAGTGTTTGGAAGAATCAGCCGGTTGCGATAAAAATGCCCGCCCCGATAATATCGGGGACGGTCGTTCGCCCGCCGAAAAACAAACCGAACTGGCCGGGTCCATCAAAAAAGTTTTTAGCCAGTTAGAAAAAGAAGTGGCGCGCGAATTAATTCTTGAAGGCAAACGGATGGACGGCCGTAAGGCGACCGACATCCGGCCGATTACCTGCGAGGTCGGTATTTTACCGCGCACGCACGGTTCGGCCCTGTTTACCCGCGGGGAAACCCAAGCCCTGGTCCTGACCACCCTGGGTACCTCACGCGACGAACAGATTATTGACGGATTGATGGAAGAATATTCGAAAAAATTTATCTTACATTATAATTTCCCTCCGTTTAGCGTGGGAGAAACTAAACCGGTCCGCGGTCCGGGCCGGCGGGAAATCGGGCACGGCAACCTGGCCGAACGCGCCCTGGAATCAATGCTTCCCAAGGATGACGAGTTCCCTTACACCATCCGCGTGGTTTCGGATATCCTGCAATCAAACGGTTCTTCTTCGATGGCCACGATCTGCGGCGGGACATTAAGTTTGATGGATGCCGGCGTTCCGATTAAATCGCCGGTGGCCGGTATTGCCATGGGATTAATCAAAAAAGATAACCAGGTGGCAATTCTATCTGATATCCTGGGTGGTGAAGATAAATACGGCGATATGGATTTTAAAGTAGCCGGTACCGCTAAAGGCATTACCGCTTTGCAGATGGACATAAAAACCAGCGGGTTGACCATAGAAATTATGCAACAGGCCTTGGCCCAGGCAAAAACCGGCCGGTTGTTTATCCTGGAAAAAATGGCGCAGGTAATTTCTGCCCCGCGGACGGAAATCGCGCCGCACGCACCCAGGATCGTGAAACTTAAAATTAATCCTGATAAAATTGGTTTGATTATCGGACCCGGCGGAAAGAATATCAGAAAAATTGAAGCCGAGACCGGCGTTACGATTGAAATAGAAGACGACGGCACGGTAAATCTTTTTGCCACGGACCAGGCCTCTCTGGAACAGGCTAAATCAATCATTGAAACGCTGACGGCCAGGATAGAAACGGGCAAAGTTTATCAGGGCAAGGTTGTTTCCGTTAAAGATTTCGGCGCCTTCGTGGAACTGCCTAATAAAGACGAAGGATTGGTTCATATTTCTGAACTGGCGGACGGTTTTGTTAAAAACGTTGAAGATGTGGTCAGTCGCGGCGATCCGGTAACGGTCCGCGTGCTTTCGGTTGACTCGGACGGTAAAATCCGACTCACTATGAAACAATCCACGATCACAGCAGAAGATCTCCCGAAACTTGATAATGCAAGGCAAAGCTCAAGTCGTCCCGGTTCAAGATATACTTAAAACCTATTATAATCTTGAAATAATTCGGGAGGTTTTGATATGCCCCGGCTGGTGATTTCGCAGGGAATCGGCAAAGGCACGGTTTACGAAATAAATAGTGATGTTACCCTCGGCCGGGCTTCTTCCAACCGGATTCAACTCCTGGGCAAGCAAATCTCGCGTAACCATGCCCTGATTCTTAAAAAAGACAACCATTTCGTCGTTAAAGATTTAAAAAGTAAAAACGGTGTTTTTGTCAACGGCGAAAAAATTGCCGCTCCGCCTATCTTAAATAAAAACGATCAGATTGCCATTGGAAGCGTGTTGCTTATTTATGAACCGGATTTTGAAATTATCGGGCATCCTGATTCTAATTTATCGGGAAAAACCGATAATTCGACCGCCTCGGGGGGATTAATTATCCTGCAGGAAGAAGAATCAACGCCGACTTCGTTGATTTCCACGCCGGTGACTGAAGATACTTCGCTGGTAGAAGAAACAAATTTGATGGAGCCGGGTGGTTTAAAACCATCTAAAATCAGCCAGATTTCCAATTTACAGGAATTAGCCATTGTCGCCCGCCGTTTGAAATCTCTTTATCAGATTTCCAGCGTCATCAGCTCCACCCTTGACGAAGAAACGATGTTAAAACAATCTATGCCGGTTATCCTTGAGGTATTTAAATGCGGACGAGGTGCAATTATTTTTTCCGACCCGGCCGGCGCTAATCCCTACCCGGCTTGCAATTTAAACCAAAAGAATGAACCTTTTGATATTACCATTAGCCAAACGGTGCTTAACCGGGTTTTAAAAAATCGCCAGGCCGTTATTTCAGCCAATACGGAAATTGACCCGCGATTCCAATTAAGCCGGAGTATCCGGCTGGACCAGGTTAAGTCAGTACTCTGCGTTCCGTTAATTACCAAAAATAAACTGCTGGGCGCTATTTATCTGGATACCCAGGAAATAACCCGTTCCTTTGAGCAGGGAGACATTCGTTTGCTGGTTACCATCGGCCAGCAATTAGCTACCGCCGTTGAAAATGCCCGGCTGTACCGTCAGGTGGACGAAGAAGTAAAAATATTACGCCATAAAATTAAAAGCGAAGTTAATCTCGTTGGCGAGCACCGGTTGATGATAGAAATACTGGATAAAATCCGAAAAGTTTCCGCTACGGATACCACGATTCTTTTAATGGGCGAAACCGGGACCGGTAAAGAATTGATTGCTCATGCGATTCATTATGAAAGTCCCCGCCGGCACAAGTCGTTTGTTGCGGTCGATTGTTCGGCGATTCCGAGCGGCTTATTAGAAAGCGAACTTTTCGGTCACGAGAAAGGCGCCTTTACCGGTGCGGACCGCACTAAGCCGGGCAAGTTTGAACTGGCTAACGGCGGAACGCTTTTCCTGGATGAAATCAGCACCATGCCGATGGATACCCAGATTAAACTCCTGCGCGTCCTGGAAGAAAGAAAACTCACCCATGTCGGTGGAATAAAAGTAATTAATATTGAGGTGCGCATTATTGCCGCTAGTAACCGGAATTTGGAAGAAGCGATCGCCCAGGGCAATTTCCGGGAAGACCTTTTTTACCGCCTGGCCGTAGTCCCGTTCATTATTCCTCCGTTACGGGAACGCAAATCGGATATTTCTTTATTAATTAGTTATTTTATAGAAAAATTTAACCGGGAAACCGGAAAACACGTTGGGGCCATTTCCCCGGAGGCCTTAAAAATGATGGCCGGTTATCCCTGGCCCGGTAATGTGCGGGAATTACGTAATGCCATTGAACGGGCGGTGGTCTTGTGCGAAAAAAATATTATTACCCCGGAAGATTTGCCGCCTGCCATCAGCCAAAAAATCGGGAAAGCCGGGTTGGCTATTTTAAGTACTAATCTACCGTCCGCTGATTTGGCCACGATTACAAAACAGGTTGAAAAACAGTACATTATTAAGGCCCTGGAAGAAAGCAACGGTAAAAAAATCAAAGCTGCGGAGATTCTTAAAATCTCCCGTCCGACGCTGGATAAAAAATTAAAAGAATATAATTTGGATTAAATCATTATGAATCAGAAAAAATTTATCAATGAATTCAGGGAAAATGACCGGATTGACCAAGTTTTTTGGCTGTCCCAGAAGGAATTGCGGCCGATGAAAAACGGAAAATTTATTAATTTAAAATTGAGCGACAAAACCGGCTCTCTGGAAGGAAAAATCTGGGACAACGCCGAAGAAGTTTACGACCGTTTAATCACGGAAAGTTTTATCCAGGTCCAGGGTGAAGTAACCGAACATAATAAAAAATTACAAATAAAAGTTCATTCGTTTAAGCCGGTTAAGGATGATGACGTTAATCTGGAAGATTTTACGCCCCATACGCCTAAAGATATTGATTTACTCTGGGCGCAGTTAACCGAAACAATGGACGCACTGGCCGACCCTTATTTAAAAAAATTGATTAACCTTTTTTTGAGCGACCAGAAATTTATTGGTGTTTTAAGAAAATCTCCGGCCGCGATTAAACTTCACCATGCTTATGTCGGCGGGTTATTGGAACATATTGTTAATATATTAAATCTGGGAAAGTCTCTCAGTGCTTATTATCCGGTCATCAAGCAGGATTTGTTATTAGTGGGTATTTTTTTACACGACATCGGTAAAATGAAAGAATATTCAATTAAAATTATGCCGGACCAGACCGATGAAGGCCGCCTGATCGGGCATACTTCGCTGGGTATTTTAATTCTGGAGGAAAAAACGCAGCAAATTAAAGATTTTCCGACAGAGTTGCTGATGGAATTACGCCATTTAATTCTAAGCCATCATGGAGAATACGAATTCGGTGCGCCGGTTTTACCGATGACGCCGGAAGCCCTGATGCTTCATTACCTGGATAATCTTGATGCCAAAATGGGCCAGTACCAATCGCTCCGGGAACATATCACCGATCCGGAGGAGCGCTGGAGTGAATGGTCTAATGCACTGGAGCGGCGCCTGTATCTGAGAAAGAATCCGCAATGAGCGAAAAGTTAAAAAAAATCCTGAAAGAAAATGCGCGATTTGAAAAACAATCGCCTTATAATTTCTGCGACCGCTGGTGCGAACGCTGTCCGGCCGAAACAACCAATCACTGCCGGTTGTTTCATGATGAATACGAACGGCGCGTGATGAACATTGCCCACGGCCGGGCTGAAGATGACCTGGCGGCTTTTGAAGAACAATTTAAGGAAAAATTAGCCCGGCTTGAAGCCGCCCTCCAACCATGGGAAAAAAAATTTGACCGGCCGGAATTGGAAGAAATTGAAGAAGAAATCGACCGGGATGCGGAGGAGGAATTTCATAAACAGCGGGAAGCCAAACGGGAAAAGGTCTCCGGACATCCTTTATACAAGATGACGCATCAATATATGAAAAAAACTTACGGTTTTTTAAAAGAAATATATTATGACGAGAATGAGAAAATTCCTCCTGATTTAAAATATCATTACGAAACCGTCTCGTGGTACCACACTCTGATGAGCGCCAAGATATACCGGGCGATCAGTAGTTTTTATGAACCGAAAATAGATGAGAAAGAGGATTTTGAACTCAGCGATGCCGTCGCGCAATTAATCATCTGCCAAAAAGGGATTAAGCAATCACAGGAAGCCTGGAAAAAAATCGCTCCTTCCCTACCGGACCAACCAAAAATCATCAACGATCTTTTAGCCGTATTGCATAATATGAACACGAATATTGAGTTAATCATCAGGCAGATCTGAGCCAACCGGTAAAATATAATGTTTATTGGGTTGGACCGGCGCAAATTTCACGACAATGAATACTTGACCCATTAAGGCACTTTCGATAATGAAACAAATTCAGATTAATCTGTCCCGTTTCAAGCAGAACAGTTATCCAATTTTGATTAACCCGGGTTTATTATCAAAGATTGGCTTAATCATTTCCCGATGTTCATCGGGACGGAGGAAATTAAGCGAAAGACAACAGGTCTGTATTATTACCGACCGGAATGTAGCCCGGTTCTATCTGACTAAGGCGGTTCGTTCTTTAAAACAAGCGGGATTTTCAGTCCGGTCAATTATCTGTCCGGCCGGTGAATCGCAGAAATCATTACGCACCGTTCAGAAAATTTATCAACAACTTCTAAAATACCGTTTTGACCGCTCGGCGACATTGATTGCCTTAGGCGGCGGGGTCATCGGAGACCTGACCGGTTTTATTGCTGCTACTTACCTACGCGGGATTAATTTTATCCAGATGCCCACTACGTTATTAGCCCAGGTTGATGCGGCCATCGGTGGAAAAACCGCGGTTAATTTACCCGAAGGTAAAAATTTAATCGGCGCTTTTCACCAGCCCCGGGCGGTTTTGATTGACCCGCTGGTTTTAAAAACCTTACCCCAACGCCAGTTTAAAAACGGGTTCGCGGAAATTATTAAAGCAGCGGTTATCAAAGACGCCCGCTTATTTCAAATCTTAGAAAAAAGTGCGCTTCCGCTGGCTTTACCGGTTCTAATAGCCATTATCGCCCGAACTGTTTTAATCAAAGCCCGGCTGGTGGAAAAAGACGAGCGGGAGGAACGCGGGTTAAGAACGGTGCTTAATTACGGTCATACGGTCGGGCATGCCCTGGAAGCGCTCGGTGGATTCCGCCGTTATCAACACGGCGAAGCAGTCTCGTTAGGGATGACCGGGGCGGCGCAACTCGCCGGCCGGATGAATCTGGTTAATCCTGATTTTATCAAACGGCAAACTGCTCTTTTGCAAAAATACGGATTGCCGACCGAATTACCCGCCGGTTTAAAACCTGATTTAATTATAAAAAAATTAAACTATGATAAAAAAATCAGGTACCAAAAATTACGCTGGGTTTTACCTACCGGAATCGGGCGGGTTGTTGTTTCCGATAACGTTCCGGTTTCTTTTGTTAAAGAAGTATTACTGCATAAAACAGCGCCTTTGCCTAAGATTTTATCCTGAAAAGAGGGTAATTTCGGGTCTCCCGACCAGAAATAATGAATAGAAAAAGGTCTGTCTCGCTAAGGAGGGGTGTTATAGGTAAAAATACCAACCATCCGTTGGAGTGAGTTGTTAGAAAGTTAATTTGTTCTCTCAGTGAGATGCCCGGTAATAAATTTATGCAGTATGCTAGAAATAAAAGTTTGATAGGGTAATCCTTCTTCTATGGCCCTTCTTTGTATATGGATAAGATCTCGTTCTGAAATGCGGATATTCATGCGTTTATTATTTTGGAGTGTCGATTTAGCATATCCGCGATATTTCTCGATTTCTTTTTTCACGTTTGATACCGATTTAAAATCGCCCTTTTCGTAAGCATTCAATATTTCTTTTTCTTCTTTGTTTAGCTTCATTTTTATCACTCCTTT